>JAIORV010000073.1 GCA_021107945.1 Vulcanimicrobiota bacterium
CGGGAATAACTGATCTCAAGGCGGCATGATTTTTTGACAGAATGTATATACACCCATTTAATTTTGCTTTAATAAAAAGAGTGAGCCTGGGTATTATTCGATTCCAATCAGCTTCATCTAATTTTTTACAAACAATTTCATCCATCCCCAATTACCTCACATCAACAATTTCATCCAATAACCCTTATACTTAATTTATTTAATTCCTAAAAAAACCTTTCTAAAAGATTGAATAAAGATGGTGATTTTCAATAATTACTCGGCTTTAATATATGGAAGCAAATTTTTAGGAGGAAGCAAAATGGCTCTTCGATTAAACTGGAACGGGTGGCAAGGCAATGATTGGTGCAACTTGCTTACGGTCAGTCTCGACCAGAAGCAGTTTAAATATATGGATGGAGTGTACATCATCTGGCGCGGCGGCCAAACCCCAAAAGTTTTACGAGTTGGTCAAGGTTTTATCAAAGACCGGTTACATGCCCACAGAAACGCCCCGGAAATGTTGAGGTATAAACCATACGGGCTGTTTGTAACCTGGGCCTCGGTTCCCCAAAATCATCAAGATGGAGTTGAAAGATTCCTGTCAGAGACTCTTAAACCCGAAGTCGGAAGTCGCTATCCAAATGCTTCTCCCATAGAGGTTAACATGCCGTGGTAAAAGACTTTGCAAAAAATGCCAAGATAAAAAGATGGCAATGTTTCAAGATGAAGCCAGTGTAATTATTAACCAAAACATAAAGTGCCAGGCGGGGCACTTTATTTTCCATGTTATCTCACAAATCATCTTCCTAATAATCTTATTGACAGTCTTTCTGTTTCCTTGTTCTTCCAATCTCTTTCTCGATTATCATTATCAAGGACTCACTCCATACCGGATGTCAGTCCCCTTCTCCCATTTCCCGTCTACCGTTTCCCATTTCCCGTCTCCCACTTCCCATTTCCCGTTTCTCATATCATGCAGGAAGTTGCCGGAATTTCATTTAATATAAGTATAGATGAGTACCAGGGAAAATCGAAGATAGAAGATGAAAGATGTATCCAATTTCCATTTTCTATTTTCCAATCTCTATAAGGTAGGTTGATTTATGAAAACAATAGGAATTCTGACCGGTGGTGGGGATGCCCCGGGATTGAATGCAGTAATAAGAGCTGTGGTAAAAACCGCAATCCTTTCCTACAATTATAAGATCATGGGCATTGAAGACGGTTTTGAAGGTTTAATAAAACCCGGAAAAATGAGAAAACTTACCCTGAAGGATGTAAGTGGAATTCTCCCCAAGGGCGGCACAATTCTTGGGACAACAAACCGTGGCAATCCTTTTGCATATAAGTGTAAGGAGGATGGCAAAATTGTTGAGAAGGATTATTCGCATATTGTAATGCACAATGTAAGAGAAGCGGGAATTGATGCCATGATCGTTGTGGGCGGCGATGGTACTCTTGCAATTGCACAGAAATTTTTCGACATGGGAATGAAAGTCGTCGGAGTACCCAAAACCATTGACAATGACCTCAACGCAACCGAGTTTACATTCGGCTTCGACAGCGCAGTCGATGAAGCAACCGATGCCGTTGACAGGCTTCACACAACCGCAGAAAGCCACCACAGGGTAATGCTTATTGAAGTTATGGGAAGAAACGCGGGTTGGATCGCCCTCTTCTCAGGGGTTGCAGGCGGTGCGGATGTTATATTGATGCCCGAGATCCCTTTCAGTGTTGACAGCATTGTCAATAAAATCAATGAAAGAAATGAAAGGGGAAGTAAATTCAGCATTATTGTCGTAGCGGAGGGAGCAAAACCCATCGATGGCGATGAGTCATACCAGGAAGTCTGCGTTGACAGGCTCGCCCCCCGGCGGCTTGGAGGCGCGGCAGAAAGACTCGCTGACACACTATTTGAAAAAACTGAACATGAGATACGGGTCACCGTGCTGGGACACCTTCAAAGGGGAGGCTCACCGTCGGCATACGACAGGATTCTTGGCACAAAATTTGGAGCGGCGGCGGTTCGACTTGTAAGCCGGGAGCAGTGGGGAATGATGGTTGGACTCAGGAATGCGCAGACTTATGAGATCGAAATAAAAGAGGCAATCGGAGAATTGCATACGGTAAAACCCGATGATGACTTGCTGATATCGGCAAAAGAAATGGGAATCTGTTTTGGAGAGTGAGGTTAGAAAATATGGCTAAAATTAAAATAAGAAGAATTAACTGCGGTTCATGCGGAGCGCCGGTAGAAATCAAATCCGCATATACAAAGTCCATGGTGTGTCCATATTGCGACACAACCAATATGATTGAAGATCAAGGTGTAGATCCCAAGGGAAAAATGGCAAAGTTGTCGGATGCTGTAGGTATATTTTCTATTGGAAGAACAGGTACTTTAAATAAAAGAAAGTTCGAAGTTCTGGGGCGTCTTCGATATGGTTATGACGAGGGATTCTGGGACGAATGGTTCCTCCAGTTCGATGACGGACAGTCCGGATGGGTAACAGAAGAAGAGGGAGAATGTTCCATCTTCACAAAGGAATTGGTAACAAAACCCATCGAGAACGTTGACAATATCAGGGTAGGTCAAATGGTGGACGTCGAGGACAAAAGGGTGTTTATAACCGAGATTACCGACTGCAAAATTCTGGGAGGAGAAGGAGAGCTTCATTACCAGGTGAGTCCCGGCAAGGAACTGGTGCATTACGAAGGCAATGCGGGCGGCAAGTTGGTCTCAATTGAGCTATGGCCAAAGGAGCTTGAGGTTCACAAGGGAGAACCCGTTTCATATAGCCAGATTAAAATGGACAAGGAAGATGACCCGTATGCATAACTTGAAAGGGTTTTTAAATTGACCAACGAAAAGTAACAAAACAATATAATATAGAAAGGACGAGAAGAGAGTGGAAGCATTAACAAAAGTATTGATCAGTTATCTCATCAGCATAGGCTGGGCAATCGTTGCGGCGATCTCCATGAGTCTTTCCATGGGAATACTCCTGAAAGTATATGATATGATGACGCCTATTGATGAATGGGAAGAAATCAGAAAAGGTAATATTGCATGTGGTATTATAATGGCGGCGGTTGTGCTGGCTTTTGGAATCGTGGTGGCTCTTGCAATTGCATCACCCGATATTCCCACAAGTCTTGATCTCACCATAAAAAGTGCCATGCCCACTCCCTGATAACAGGGATTATCAGGGATTATAATGTAACAAAATTTATGATTCTTTTATAAAGGAAATACATACGGTTCCGTAAAGTTGTTTCATATAAGCGGGAGCCGTCTTTTCTTTTAAATTTACGTGAATAGTTACAAGATTTGTTAAGAAAGCTTAACAAATAAGGAATTGGGACCCAAAGTAATAATTAAAGTAATAATATGGAAAAAGAACAGGAAAAAATTACACTTTCTGATGAGGAAGTGAAGAAAATAGTGGACTCTATTGACGAGGTCGATGCCGTCGATGATTTCGATCCGGCAGATCTTCTCGGCCTTGCGATGGAGCTTTACGTTCAGGACTCAGAGTTTGATGTCAAAACAGATGAACATATAGCAGAGATTGACGAAATACAGGAACCCGACACAGAAAAACCAACAAACGTCGTTGAAGAAAAAGCGGAAACTGAAGAAGACAAAAACACTGTAATTAGTGAGCCCGGGGATAAAACAGAACAAAAGGAAGAAGAAGAAAAAGAAGAAGAGGTAGAAGAGGTAGTAATAGTAGAAGAGGAAGAGGTAGTAGAAGAAGAAGAAGAGATAGAAGAAGAAGAGGAAGAGGAAGAGGATGATGATTACTTCCTGGCGGCAATGGACCTCTTTGAATCACCGGAGGAAGAGGATGAAGAGCCGGAAGAAGAAAAGGATATAATCCAACAAAGTCCGGTTGTGGAAGTTTACGCACGGATTGAAGAAGAAGGACCGACTCTCGAAACGGTACCACCGCAAATCCCGGAGAAAACCATTATTCCCGATCCTGTCGATTCGATATCGAAGCAAGCTACAAGAGACGTGCATCAGGGATCATCCAAAACAAATTTACAACTTGGAATTGTTAAAGAATATACATCTTTAGAAACAGTAAGCCCCATAGAAGAAACGTTGACGGCGAAAACAGAGACAAAAGATTCAACCCCGGAAAAAGAAATAGCTAAAGATGATGAAGTAGGAAGCAGCCTTGTTTTCCTGTCACCTGAGATGCTTAAAGCCATCGAAGACACCAAAGTAAAACCCCCGGAAGAAACTGTAGAAGAAGTAAAAATCCCGGAAGAAATCATAGAAGAAGTAAAACCTCCAGTAGAAGAAGAGTTGGAGGCGGAAATTGAAATTGAAAAAGACAAAGAAACGGAAGTGGAAGAAGAAGAAGCAGCAGTAGAAGCAGCAGAAGAATCAGAAATAAAAATGGAAGTGGGTCCGAAAAAAGAAATCCTTTCCCCCGATGACTGGATGGCAATAATGGAGGGTAAGGAAGTCGGAATGTCTATTGAAGACAGTCCGGCCGCGATTGAAGACCTGGGATACATGTTAAAAGAAGAAACGAATTATAAGGAAAGACATGTTCTGCCGGAAAGGCAAGCTCCGAAAGAAGTGGAGAAACCACCTCCAAGAAAGGGACTTCGAAAAAAAGAAATTTTTCTGCAAACTAAGCTTGCGTTCAAGCAACGCTTTGGAGGCGCTGTAAAATCTCCCGGGAAAATCTGTTCAGCCTGCGGCAAGGGAGAAAAGGCAAAGGAATGTGCTCTTTGTGGTGGTTCCGACGCTTCAATAATGACAAGGCTATGCGAGAAATGCGCCAATGACAAGAAAACCGTAAACAACTGTATTTCCTGCGGACGTCCCAACGCCAAAATTCTTGCAAAGTTATGCGACAAATGTGGAACCAGGGCTATGTCGTGTATTAAATGCGGAGCAAAATTTTAAATGTAACATGACATTCTGTGCCACCCGTCAGGATCATAGCGGAAGCTGAAGGGCGGAAGGAGGAGAATAAATCATGCCAGAGCTTGAAAAAACAGCAATTAAACTACGGCGTATTAGCATAAAAAATTTCAAGGCATTTGACTCGCTGGAAATTGAATTCCCTCCTCCACGTATGAAGGCCGACCCGGACATCATTGTAATGGGGAGTAAGAATGGGCTTGGGAAAACATCGGTTCTGGAAGCTTGCGCGTTACTTTTCTGGGCAGGTTTTGGTGGGCAGAAGGCTTCAAGTTTGATTCCTAGTTATATTATGTCAATTGATTTAAAAGATATACTTATTCGGGCGGGTTCCGGGAAAGCAATAATTGAAGGAACCTTTGTCTATAAAAATGATTATAGCATGTCCCTTGTTTTAGATAGGGAAACCTATTTTGAAGTTATGGGGAATTTAGAACCTATCCAAGATTTAATCCGCAGAAATTACCATTCCCATGACCTAAAAAATTTGGAGCGTTTATTATTCTCTCTTATGGCCATAAATTCAGAGCCTCTAATCTTGCCTCCATTGCTATATTTTCACAGCTTCCGCAAAATTCAGGAGGGAAATCCTGAACTCGGAATGATAGCAGAAGGGGAAAGCCATCCGAGGAAACCCTGGGAAAGATATAATAATGAATCCCAGACGAGTAAATTCAAATTGGAAATTTTACGTCTAATGATGAGTAAAGCTAATCTTTTTGAGGATATAGACGACAAGAAAGCTCAAGAGGCACTTGATAAACTAAATCAACTGATCGAGAAATACGCGGGAGGAAAAATCGCCAAATTACGCTCATCCAAGGATAGCACTATTGAATTTCGGATCGAGCCAACCGGGGGTGGCCCGTCATATACCTTCGATGGTCTCAGCTCAGGGCAGAAAGAAATTATTTCAACTTTTTTTCTAATCTGGAAATACACAAAAGATATACCCGGAATTATCCTCATTGACGAGCCTGAACTTCACCTGAATGCTGAATGGCATCGTGATTATATTCATCAACTTCACAAACTCGCTCCTCACAATCAGTATATCATCGCAACTCATTCGGAAGATGTATTCTCCTCGGTTCCCCCGGATCGCCGTATTCTCCTGACAGAATCGAAAGGAGAAAAGAATGGTCGAGGTTAAGAGAAATATTTCTTCTGAGAGGATTCGTCAATCCGCCAGGCATGTTCTTTTTGTTGAAGGTCGTGAGGGTTCAATTGATCCTACTGCCCTGAGAATCCTTCTCCCACAGATAGCTATAAAGCCTCTTGGTCCGGCTTCGCATATAAAAAGTGTGGCATCAGCACTGCATAAGCATCACCCGGATTATTACTTCCTGATCGATAGAGATCACCAATCTGACGATTTTGTCAAGAAATGCTGGAAAAACTTTCCTGACCCCGAGAAGAGTAATCTCCTGGTATGGGGAAGGCGTAGTATAGAGAACTATTTTATTATCCCTGAATATCTTCTTAAATCCCAGTATTTAAAAAGGAATGTATCCAGGGATGAATTGATGTCTCATATCAGGGAATGTTGTGTGAAACGAATATACATGGAAGCGGCAAACATGGTAATCGTAAATATTAGAGAAGAATGTAAAGAGAGTTGGGTCAGATTATTTACCTGTTTAGAAGAATTTGATACAAAGGAGAAAGCAATTCATAAGTTGGATTCAATAGAAAAATTCACAGAACAAAGAAAGAGAATTTCGAAATTGTTGAGCAAGAAAAAAAGAAGAATACTATTCCGCGAATATACAAACATGCTCACCGGAGAGAAGAGAGAAATCGAATATGGCTATGGATTATGGTTGGATAGAATAGACGGCAAGAAGGTTCTAAATTCAATAATTGATTCTTGTTTTACTATTTCTGATTTGAAAGGAAATTCTCTGCATGGAATTGAGAAGGTTAACGAAGTTGTAAAAGATTTGATGAGGAAAGACTTGAAGGAGCAGCCTAGGGATTTTCAAAAATTATATGAAATAATCTCTAAAAGAGTTAAAGAAAGCTAATACCGCTCCGCGTTCTATATTTTTTCGCCCAGACATAGACAATATTTCTTTTTATATCCTCTTAAAAATCAGGGGATTTGAATAGTTTCTTAAGAAAATTTCAAACTCACATCAAAAGCTTTTACCGAGTGAGTTAATGCTCCCATAGATATAAAATCCACACCGGTTTTAGCGATTTGAATTAGTTTATCTTCGCTAACGTTTCCGGAAGCTTCAAGAAGAACTTTTCCTTTTGCTATCTCGACAGATTTCTTCATATCCTCAAGAGTCATATTATCCAGCATAATAATATCCGCCCCGTATTGGATTGCTGTTTTTAATTGGCTGATATTTTCCACTTCCACCTCAATTTTCAGTGTATGTGGCGCATTTTCTTTTACTTTAAAAATAGCGTTTTTTATTCCTCCCGCAGAAATAATATGATTATCCTTGATAAGAATCCCACTGGATAAATTGAACCGATGGTTAAAGCCACCGCCGACACGAACTGCATATTTGTCGAATATTCTGAGTCCGGGAGCGGTTTTTCTCGTATCAACAATTTTGGCTTTATATTTTGATATTAACCGGACACACCTGGCAGTTTTGGTGGCAATACCGGACAATCTTTGCAAAAAATTTAACGCTGTTCTTTCACCTTTTAATATTGCCTCCGCGCGCCCTTTTATTTCGGCAAGTATATCACCTTTTCTTACTTTCCTGCCATCATCCATGATAACCCTAAACTGAATTTCTTTATCGAGGATGGCAAATACTTCTCCTGCAATCCCGATGCCTGCAACTATTCCTTCCTCTTTGGCCTTGATTACGGCATTTGCTTTCAGGTCCGGGTCCACAATGTTGTCAGTAGTGACGTCCCCTTCACCCAGATCCTCCATCAGTGCCATTTCAAGTATTTTCCTATAATAGAAAAGTTCAGTTTTCATAGTACCAATTTCCCTCCACTTTCAACCGACTCTGTAATGGCATCCGCAACTCTTGCTTCTATTTATAGCTGACTCCACAATCAACAAAGCGACGGACACCATATTTTTAACCTCTATCTTTCTGACGTTGCCAATGTCTTTTCTGATAACCAATTTGTATATATTATATAATTCATCTCTCGCAAAAATAAGGTCTTTATAATTCCTTTCTATTCCCACTTTATCATTCATAATATTTTTTATTTTATTTTTAATACTTTCCCAATCAACAACATTGTTATCATTATTTTCATTAAATGACATCTTCTTCTTTTCCGTTATTCTCTTCTCAATAGCTTCATTTATACATTCCGCGGTTCTTCTGCTAAAAACCAGACTTTCCGGAAGGGAATTGCTGGCAAGCCTGTTTGCGCCGTGAACCCCTGCGTCGGCGCACTCACCGCAGGCGAAAAGATAATCAACATTAGTACTTCCAAAAAAGTTTGTTTTCATACCGCCTATCATATAGTGAGCTACGGGAACAACAGGGATCATATCCTTTGAAATATCGATTCCCGCCTCAAGACATATTCCGAATATGGAAGGAAACCTATTTTTTAGATAATGTCTGCTTTTATGAGTTATATCCAGAAAAACATTTTGAGAATTTTCTTTCTTCATTTCATTGTATATCGCTCTTGATACAACATCCCTTGGGGCAAGATCCTTCATTTCATGATATTTATACATAAATGTCTCGCCATCGCTATTCCTCAAAACAGCTCCTTCGCCCCTTACCGCTTCTGAAATTAAAAAAAACCTGCCGTACTTTTCTTTTATTCTGTTACTATATAAAGCTGTGGGGTGAAATTGTACAAACTCCATATCTTCTATATCACATCCGCACCTGCGCGCCATAGCTACGCCGTCGCAAGTGGAAGATTCCGTATTTGTTGTATTTCTATAAATGTTTCCGCATCCCCCTGTCGCAACCACTACCGCCCTTGCATAAACAATAAAACAACTGTTCTCTTTCATCGCCAGAACCCCATAACATCGACCCTGTGAGGTTAATATGTCTATCACCGGGGTGTTCTCGAAAAAAGTAACATTATCCAGACTTTGTACGGCATGCAACAATCCCCTGTGAATATTCATACCGGTGGAATCGCCGCCGGAATAAATAATCCTCCTTCTTGAATGTCCTCCTTCCCCTGTGGAAAGTAACTCACCCTTTTCATCCATATCAAATTCAATTCCCAGATCAATCAGTTTTAATACATTCGACCTTGCCTCTTCAACAAATATTTTTACAGCGGATGGATTATTTTTCCGAGATCCAGCCTCTAATGTATCATTAAAATGAATTGATGGCGAGTCCTCCTTGTTCAGGGAACAGGCAACCCCTCCCTGGGCAAGAGATGTATTATTGTCGGTCAGATTTCTCTTGCATAAAATTGCAATCCGATAATTACCATTAATATGAAGGGCGACATACAATCCTGCGATACCACTTCCAATTATAACCACATCATAAACCTTGTTCTCAACCTTTTCACTATCAAAATTGACAATATATCTCATTCATTGCTCCCTTACTTGATCGCAAGCATTCGGTCAAGAGTTTTCACTGCTTTTATTCGTATATCCTCTTTAACTTCTACTTTATATTGCATATTTTCAAGTGCTTTTAAAACATCTTCAAGCTTTGTTTTTTTCATATCTTCACAAATAAAACTCTGAGAAAGCAAGTAGAATTCTTTTTCAGGATTATTCTTTTTTAATCCATGGAGTAGTCCCTTCTCAGTACCTATAAGCATTTTTTTCGCCTTACTTACACTTGCCCTTTTAAGAATCTGGGAAGTACTGCCTATGAAGTCGGACAATTCCAGGACTTCAGGGCTACATTCGGGATGAACCAGAATTTCTGCATCCGGATGTTCCTGTCTTGCTTTCTCTATTTCTTCTCTTGTCGTATTATTGTGGGTTGCGCAAAACCCATTCCATAAAATAATTTCCTTCCCCGGGGCAAATTTTGAAGCATGACTTCCAAGATTTTTATCAGGAAGAAATAATATCATATCACTGTCTATTGAGTCTATAATCTTTACAGCATTTGAAGAAGTACAGCAAATATCGCTTATTGCTTTCACCTCCGCCGATGAATTAATATAACATACCGTTTCGGCATCCGGATACTTCTTCTTAAACTCCTTCAATTGCCTGACTGTAATCATATCCGCCAGAGTGCATCCGGCGTCGGGAACCGGCAATAAAACGATTTTTTCCGGATTTAACATCTTTGCACTCTCCGCCATAAAACGCACTCCACAAAAAACGATTACATCTTTGTCAACTTTACAGGCAATCCTTGCTAATTCAAGAGAATCTCCAACATAGTCGGCAATATCCTGAACCTCTTTAACCTGATAATTATGGGCCATTATGACCGCATTTCTTTTTATTCTTAGCTTTCTTATTTCTTGAACTGTTCTCTGATTATCCATATTTATCCTCATTTTCTTTAAATTATATCTCTATTTACTCTTTAGTCGTTTCCAATTTTCGCCCTGATATTCTCCCCATTCAGATGAGTTTCCTTCCCTATCTTGAATTAAGCTGTTTATAGTTGTTGATGACATTTTTTTCACCGCAAAGACCACAAAGGGGAACGGATTATGGAGAACGGAAATGTAGGAGGGACGTCCCCGTCCCGATTAACGGATAACGGAGATCGGATGACGGATGTTTTTGACCATAAAAAATCTCTGCGACCTCCGCGTCCTCTGCGATGAATAGTTATGCCGGGAAAATGGAGGAAAATAATGCCACCTTTAAGAATAACTAATATGAAGTAAAAAAAGGGAAGGGATGATACATATGAATATAGTTGTAACGGGAGCGGCCGGGTTTATCGGCTCAAATGTCGCCGATGCATACATCAAAGCAGGCCACAATGTCATAATAATTGACGATCTCAGCTCCGGGAACAGGGAAAATGTCAACAAAAAAGCGGAATTTCACCATCTGAACATTAATGATCCGAAAGTTGAAGACATTTTCAAGAATAACAAAATTGATGTGGTCAACCACCACGCGGCCCAGATTGATGTGAGGAAATCCGTGGCGGATCCGGTATTTGACGCCACGAGCAATGTCCTGGGGATAATAAGATTACTTGAATATTGCCGCAAATATGATGTACCCCGGTTTATTTTCTCGTCAACCGCAGGGGCAATTTACGGTGAGCCGGAGTATATTCCCGCTGACGAGAAACACCCCATCAGACCGCTTGCGCCCTATGGAGTGAGCAAATTCTGCGGAGAGAGGTATATTCAGTATTACCACGATCTCTTTGATCAGGATTATGTAATTCTCCGTTATCCCAATGTTTATGGTCCCAGGCAGGACCCGCACGGCGAGGCAGGTGTAGTGGCAATATTCTCCGGGCTCCTTCTCGAGGGAAAACAGCCTAAGATATTCGGCTCCGGAGAGGCTACACGGGATTACCTTTTTGTGGGAGAAATTGTCAGGGCAAATCTCATAGTTCTTGATAAGGGGACAAACAAACTGATGAACCTTGGAACCGGGATCGAGACGTCCGTCAATGATCTGTTCGGGAAGATGAGAGATATAATCGGTGCCGATGTGGAGGCCATTCATATGCCCGACCGTCCCGGCGAGGTACAGGGGATAAGCATTGACGCTTCGTTTGCCAAGAAAACAATAGGTTGGCAGACTAAGATAACTCTTGAAGAGGGTCTTGCCAGGACGATTGACTTTTTCCGCGATAAAATGAAAGTGGAAGCGAAATAGTTATTATACCGGCCAACATGGAGACAATCAGGGGGAAATTATCAGTAACGGAATCCTTCTTCCTGAAGTTGTTCCATGTATTTTTCTCTGACGCGGGTAAAGAAATCCTTGTAGAAATCTGTTTTATAATCCGGGTATGTCCAACTCCAGCTATGGAATTTGCCTCCGGCCCGGTATAGTGTTACCTCCGCATATATCCCGTCCCGGATATAAATGCGGTGGCTGAAGTTTTTAGTTGTGGCAAGAACCACCTTGGGCAGGCTGACATACCCGGGATCCAGGTTTATCTTTCTAAAAAGCTTGTCGTTCTCAATGTTTCCAAATTTTCTCTCAATTTCATTTGTAAATATTTTTACATCAGGTAAAATGACCGGATGCATTAATTTTTTCATTGAGACAAATTTTCTGAGAAGCTCCTTGCCCATTTCTTCTTCATAGTAATTTGTAAAATCAAACGGGATTGTTTTGGATATTATATCGAAGCCCCCATATTTTTTTTCAAGTATCCCGATTGCCTTTGAAAAATCTTCTTCATTTGTTGCAATCATGCCCGTGAAATATTTTACAGGATTAATTTTCCTGATTATGCCCATTTTTAGATATCACTCCCATCCGGAAAGAATAAAATTAGTTCGCACATTACTTCAGGGAACCGGTACACCATACCATGTCCGCCTTCACTGCAATATGCCACTTTTACAACTCAACTTCTATGGCATCTGTTATACCACTGTTACAATGGAATTTGGATCATGCTTGTTTTTGTTGTTCTATTCCGACGGAATATGCCCTCCCTGACTTAAAATCAAACATACGGAAAGCGCCATATTTGTCGGGTAGTAGAAAATGGGAAATGAAAAATGAGAAATCGGGGACAGCACTATGATAGTGAAAGATATCACAAATAATAGGTGTCTGTCCCTAATTTTAAGAGCGCGGAAAATTGACAGAAAAACATTCAAAAAACCGGGGTAAATGTGTTATAATAAGAAGTAACCAGGCAATTTTGTAGAATAAACTGGTAATTCCGGGTTATTGCTTATAGGTTATTGCTTATAAAAACATATGTGGTAACAATTGCTCAAAGGGGGTCGGATATTTTGAAAAGTCGTGTTCCAAGAACTTACTCCGCTGAGCTCGGAGGGGGCAATATTCACGAATTAAGCTCCGGTTTTATGTTCTGGAGAAAATACTGGTACACAAACAATCTTATGGAAGATCTGTGTAGAAAGTTCCACAAAACCCAGAGGAGAAAAGAAGTCCCCACCCTTGAAAGAGCAGAATTTCATAAAGTTGCTGAATTCATATTCGAGGAAGCGAATCATCAAACTGTTTTCGTAGGATTATCATCCAAAAGAATAGTGGAAAAACTGAAAATAGATTACAGGTATCTCAAGTTAATGTGTGAGAAGGATTTACTCCAGAGAGGATTCCATAAACCCAAGGAGTTGAAAAAATTCCTGAATTGGGAAATCAAGGGTATCGATGAAGTTGAAGTAATGTTCCCCACCCGGAGACTGGTGACTGTGTATTTCGTCAAAAAAGAAAGAAGTGGAGAATCAAGAGTTATCAGATCAGCCGATTTATAAGAATATAGTTCAAGCCGACAGAATCAACAAATTTGGAGTTGTTATTTTTTTCTGTCATCGGACAATTATTTATCCAGGAGAAATATTATGAGTAATGGAAAAATAAATCCCATTGCGCCCGACGCCAAAATATATGGGCAGGTGCAGCTCAAAAAGTCCGGACAGGATACCGCTTTACCCGATATATCGGATTCATTTTCGAAAAACAACGATTCAGATGATAACCTGGTTGACATTAAAAAAGCTTCACAAGACCTTTTCAATCCCGGTGAGATACCCCTGCAGGATTTCAAGCCCATGATAAGCCCATATCGAACATGCTCCCCTGCCGTTTCCAGTGAAGGGACAATCTTCATTTCCGACAATAAAAAGAAATTTCAGGCGATTGACGGGAAAACGGGAGAGATACTCTGGAAAAAGCGATTCAAGGCAGGGGATCAATCATCGGTCCTTAGCCCCGATGAAAAGAATGTTTATGTAGCTGATAACGACGGGCGTGTTCATGCCCTGAACAGCAAAAACGGCAAGAAAGTCTGGGAATACAAACCCGCGTTCTTTTGCCATCCCACAACTCCCGTTACAAGCAAGGATGGAAAGACATTGATTGTCGGCGATTATAAGACAATCGCTTCTGTTGACGCTTCAACAGGCAAGCCCGACTGGGTTGTGGATTCGGAGGAAGCCCTTGGGAACAGCGTCACCATGGACAGCGACTTCTCGACGGTGCTTACTCCTGACGAGAATACAATTTACGCCGCCACAAGCAAGGATGTTAAAATATGGAGCATAGATGCAAAAACAGGTAAAACAAACTGGTTTAAAGAGACGGGATGGTTATGGGCATCGAATTTGGCCTCCCTGGCATCGGGAAAAAAAGGAGTCGTTTACGCGGCAAACGGATTGGGTGAGATAACGGCGCTGGACAGAAAAAGGGGGGAGAAGAAATGGTCGGTCAATATACCCGATTATGATGTATGCAGGGGGGATGTCAATCTTATTCCCGATCACGACGGGGAAAGACTGTACGCGGTTATGCCCCGCGTTATGGATATGTCGGGTGATTACGCGAAGGTATATGCGCTTGACCCCGAAAACGGCGATGTTCAATGGGAATTTAAATATAGATGCAAAGGATGGTCGGATCACGACCGGCCCAGATCGGCGACGTTGAGCAAGGACGGCGAGACATTACTTGTGGGGGATGACTTCGGAAAGCTCCATGCTATAGACACACGAACCGGTAAGAACGATTGGACATACTTCGGGAACAGGGATTTCTTCACATATGGCCAGAAGTACAACGGCGACGAATCACAGGTTTATATAACGCAGGTCAGATACGACGGTGAAGGATTTGCAGGATTAAAAGAAAAGGAAGACCACGAAAGTCAGATTATCGCCATAAATGCAAAAACCGGCATGAAAATATCAGACTTTGCCGTTGGGGGCAAGGATAAAGAAAAGCCCGCCGACGAATCCGATCTGCCCAGAATTGAGAAGAAAGAGAAAAGCGTGGTTATCGGCGGCGTGGAATTACCGGTACGGGCGCAGGATTAACAGGAAAAGAAAGCATGTAAATCCATAATCCCTGCCGGGGCACTCACCGCGCTTGCCCTTTCCACTTGCACGAAAAACACCCCGGGATTTACCTTTATTTATATAGTAGTATTTTTAATGTTTTTGTTCATTTTTTGTAACTATTCAGCACCTTTTTACGGGGGATTTCTAAACCTTGATTTCACAACGTTTTAGGCTGGTCAGGAGACCAGCCTCTACCCAAATATCATGGAATTAATAATGATAAAAAGTGTAAACTTTACTTAAAACTCTGCGCCCTCTGCGAACTCTGCGGTGAATAATTACCATTTTTTTTTCAAATAAGATACATATTTTCCGCTTCCCTTGCCAGCCATTCTCTGAATTTTGGATGGGCGATGCCGATAATCGCATGTGCTCTTTCCCTTGTGGATTTACCCTTAAGGTTTACCACTCCGTATTCAGTGGCGAGGTAATGCGTATCCGCTCTTGGTGTTGTTACAACCGCGCCTTCTTTCATGCGCGGAACAACACGGGAGACCTCTCCTCTTTTTGCCGTGGAATAAAAGGCATGGATCGATTTCCCTCCTTTGGAATCAAATGCTCCTCTTACAAAATCAAGCTGTCCCCCGGTGCCGCTGAATGTCGTTCCACCCAGGAACTCCGCGTTGACCTGGCCTGTCAGATCAACCTCGATAATGGAATTGACGGCAATCATATTATCATTTTGCGCTATAATACCGGGAGCGCAGACATATGAAGCGGGATAACTCTCGATACTTGGATTATCGTTCATGAATTCATACATAGCTTTCGTACCCGATGCCGTTGTAAAAACATGTTTCATTGGATTCAGGTTCTTTTTCCGCCCCGTAATGACACCTTTTTTAATCAGGTCTATCATCCCCTCGGTAAGAAGCTCCGAATGAACTCCCATGTCCTTGTGACCCGACAGGGAGCATGCGACGACGTTGGGAAGTCCGCCAATACCCAATTGTAATGTCGCCCCGTCGGGAATCATGTCCGCTATGTAATTGCCTATAACCTCATCTTCCGGCCTGGTAGCTGGAATCTTCAACTCCAGGATTGGAACATGATTTTCCACTATCGCATCAACCTCGGATATATGGAGTAAGGAATCGCCGAAAACCCTGGGCATGTTTTCATTCACTTCAACTATAAGCGTCTTGCTCTGCCGTGCCGCCGTGGAAGTAAGGTCGTTTGCGGTTCCGAATGTGAAAAAGCCATACCTGTCCATAGGAGATACGGTTGTAACACATACGTCGATATCCATAAACTCCCTGCACATTCTCGGAACCTGGTGCAAATATGACGGAACGAAATAATTGAGTCCCGTCCTGATCAGTCCTCTCTCCTGTCCTCCCACGAACCAGGAGTTGCCTTCAATCCTGTCCGCGAGGGCAGGATCCAGTACGGTCTTCATTGCATGTTCCAGGGGCAGAAAATTATACACCTTTATATTCTCCAGGTTTCCCTGCCTTGCCCTGTCTGCTATTGCGGCAAGAAGCGCCGGTGGTTGCGCTACACTCATGCCATATACAATAACATCGCCTTTCTTGATACATTCCACCGCTTTTTGTGGGGTGGTTAACTTTTTGTTGTATTCTTCCGTATAATGACCCATGTTGCCCTCCTTTATAAGATGTGAATTTTACATGAGATCCCCCCGGTTTAATGTTAAGCTTGCAATAATTATTATATAGTATCTATATTTGTTATGTATTCAGACCCATCCTGTAGGAGGGATTTCCCAACCCCGATTTCAGGCCGTTTCCAGGTTGGTCAGGAGACCGGCCTCTACCCA
This sequence comes from Vulcanimicrobiota bacterium, assembly GCA_021107945.1. Classification (GTDB taxonomy): domain Bacteria; phylum Vulcanimicrobiota; class JAJTBE01; order JAJTBE01; family JAJTBE01; genus JAIORV01. Next base: position 16,629 of record JAIORV010000073.1, read on the forward strand.
AACAGTGGGGTGGTCTGAATAATTACTATATTTGTCATTAATTCATTTTATTAATACATCAAACCGGTTATCGATTCCTGCTGATAGGGATTGTTATTATTTCTGTATTTATTCAGGCCTATGAATAGTCTGAAAAACTTTACTTCCGGGAAGGAATATTGACGCAAGTTATTTAACATAGTAAAGTAAGTTTTATGATACTCAATGATAGATATTATAGAATATAGAATATTTAAAATTATCAATTTTCATTTATTTGCTATTTTGTTTTTTTGGCAATAATAATACTTGTATAAAGTATTTTTTTAATTCATATGTAAATGAATAGCCATGACGGAAAACCAGATATTTTGCATGTGTTCAGTCCCCCTTGCTGCCCGGACTGAACATATACTATATAATTATGGCAAACTAGTCGATACAAACATTAGAAATACTTATGATAAATACATGTAAAACCAAAATAATTGATCGGGAAAGTTATTGGAATGGATATTAAGAAAATAAATTGGGAGAGAGTCTTCAGAGAAACTTCCGAGAATATTGATGATTTGATTTGTCATTTAGATAAAGATGGAAAAATTTTATTTATTAATCATAAATTTGAAAAAACTCTTGGTACCATTTCCTCTGATATCATTGGGAATCATTATAGTAATTTTTGTTTTGCCGATGAGTTAAAAAGAGTAGAAGAAGAATTAAAAAAGGTTTATTCAGGGAAATCAACTTCATTCGTTTTCAGTATCAAAGCATTGTCGGGAAAGACAGTCAAGACAAGGGCGTTTGCAAAACCCATAGGCGATCCTTCTTCTGATGATTTTGTTGTTTTGCTGATTTTAAAAGATGTGCTCAGAAGGCAGAGGATTGAAAAGGTAAGTATCAGGAGCGCGAAATTATTAAACTTCTTTTTCCACTTTGAATCAGAATTTTCAAATGTTTCAGAGCCTTCGGACGCCTACAAAAAGATAGTGAATTTACTTGAGAAAAAACTCTCAACCGCCTATTGTGGGTTATATATAAAAAATCAGGATTCTAATGATTATGCTATTTTATACCATAAATCAAAAAGAAACATACACGATCAATTATTAACATTGAAAAATGTAAGCGAGACTTTTTCCCAAAAAGTAAGCTATATCAGTAAAAGACTTTCAGAAGATTCTCCTTTGAATTGCCTGTTTGACTTGGGAATAGACAATCTATTCATTGTGCCATTTCAATGTGATGATGACTGCAATGGATTGATTATCCTGGGAGGAGATTCCCGTAATGCTTTAGATCTAAGAGATGTTGCATTTTTCAAGACGCTGGGAGCACGTTTCTCCGGGGTATTGAATAACCTATCTTTGTTTAAGAAAGTTGAAAAAGCGAAACGTGAATGGGAAAGTACTTTCGACGCCATAAGGGATCCTGTCGTTGTTCTTGATATAGACGGATTGATTATCAGGGCAAATGTATCCGCTCTTGAATACATTCCAGGAAGAGAGCATCTTGGAAAGATAAAATATTCAGATATATTTAATTATAATGCTATTGACGGCCTCAACCCGGCGTTAAAAACACTGGATTCCGGGAATAAAAAAGCAGGTTTGTTATTTAATCCCACCGATGAGAAATATTTTTATGTTAACTCATATCCAATTCTCAATAAAAAGGGGGATATAGAAAAAGCGGTTGTCAGCCATAAAGATATTACACTCTTTGTTGATACTTTTTCCCAGAATGAACTCCTGGCTCTTGCTTTAAAATCCACAAGAGACTCCATTGTGATTTTTGATCCTGATTACAAGATATTATTTGCAAATGATGCCATGCAAGATGTTTTTGGATATTCTATACAGGAAGTAGTTAATAAAGATTTTCGAGACCTATTTCTTGCAAAGTTTCCCCCCGACTGGACAGACGATATTGAAAGCATCATAGGTAATATTGACAGCAAGGGATGGGAATGTGAGCTTGTTCAGCAAAATAATGAAGGCGAGACTTTTCCGGCACTCGTTTCTTTGTCGCCGGCTTTTGACGATAACGATGAACTGGTAATGATTCTGGCCTCTATCCGGGACATTACGGAAGAAAAAGAAACACATCAAAAATTGATACACTCGGAAAAGCTCAGGGCAATTGGGGAAATGATCTCCTGTATTGCACATGAACTCAAGAATCCACTCACCGGAATCATTGGCTTTTCAGAGATTGTTAAAAAGAAATATGAAGATTATCAGTCTGTTACAGCGTATGATCTTTATCAGCCCCCTGATTGTATCGAGGAAATTAACCTTATGCATAAACAGGCGGAAAGGGCATATCATATCATCAAGGATCTTTTGACATTTGCCCGCCATCAAAAGCCTGATATGAAAAAAATAAATATAAATAGAATTATCCAGGAGACTTTTCAACTCATTAAATTTGAAATGAATCAGAATGATGTACACGTTGAGTTGTCCCTTGATCCTGACCTTCACGATACAAGTGGCAATCCGTATCAGCTTCAGCAGGTTTTAATTAATATATTAACAAATGCCCAACAGGCGCTTCAAGCTGTTGACAGAAAGAAAATAATACAAGTTGAAACATCGGAATACAACGGATATATTTTAACTAAAATCTGCAACAATGGGACCAGCATACCGATTAAGCATCTCAGGAATATATTCGATCCTTTCTTCACTACGAAAAAGTTAAGTATGGGAACGGGATTGGGTCTGAGTTTCTCATATGGAATCATTAAAAACCATGATGGTGATATTCTGGTGAAAAATAACGAAGAACATGGGGTTACATTTCTCATCAAGCTTCCAATACAATCAATTCAGGAGTACAATCAATTCAGAAAAGAAGTTGAAGCTCCTCCGGAAAAAGAAAAAGAAAGAGAACCAGAATATGAAAAAGTGTCCGTTCTGATTGTGGATGATGAGGAAAGCATTTGCAAGCTTATTATTCAAATACTCGAATTAATGGAATTCAAACAATTCGACAAAGCGAATTCGGGGAATATGGCAATCAAGATGATGGAGAATAAAGATTATGACTTGCTGATATCTGATGTCAATCTACCTGATATTAATGGTTTTGATCTTTATGAAAAAATCTCTCGCGTTGGAACATCTTTACCGGTCTATACAATATTTACTTCCGGTGAAATGTTGGAAGACTATAAAGTTAAAGCTCCTCCTGAACATAAGATTGAGTACCTCAAGAAACCTTTTAGTGTAAAAGATTTTATGTCAATAATCAAATCACTTTTGAATAGGCGCCCAAGTTAAGCCTAAATCGAATATTCGCTAAGGTTTTATGCTCACATAAAATGCCATAACCCGGTCGGCCGGACGTAACCACCTTCGATACAGTGCTTTTTTTTATATCCCTCTTAAGGCAAAAGGATTTTTCAGAACAGGGAATAAATTACAATAAAACTCTCCCCACTATCACTTTATCTTTCGATACTTACGCAATTGTCATGCCGGAACAAGCCTGCCCTGGCGAAGGCCGGGGTTCAGCACAGGTTTCTGAGCGTTATAAGAATGAATAACTTTACTTCAACGACTTTATTAAAAAAGGAATAAGAAAAATGGAGAGAGGAAGAAGGATAACGAATCGGGCATTCATTTTCTCTTTTCTTTTATCCTTTTTCCATTATCTTTATTATAGAGAGGTATTTTGTATTTTATTCGAAAAATAATAATGAGAGGGAGCATTAAATGAAATATTTTACATTCTTTTTGATGCTGGTGGTTATTATGGGTGGAATTTATACTCCCGGGGTGGAAGCAAGAGATTTCTCCGATGATACAATATATTTTATTGTAGTTGATCGTTTCAAAGACGGTGATCCTTCAAATAATCCCAAAGGGAAGATATTCTCTCCTGATAAAAAGGAATGGAAGCTATACTGGGGAGGGGATATACAGGGTATTATTGACAAGCTGACCTATATCAAGAAATTGGGTTGCACAGCTATATGGATAACGCCCGTAGTTGAGAATACCGAGGATCTTTATCTTTATGGCAAAAATAAGGAGGAAAAGATTTCCGCTTACCATGGTTATTGGGGGAAAGATTTTTCCAGGATAAATCCATTCTTTGCAGACCAAGAGAAGTTTCAGGAACTTGTAGAGAAAGCTCACGGGATGGATATAAAAATTATATTCGATTATGTTTTGAATCATTCCAGTCCCATTGATCAGGGTATAGACGGCGCAGTCTATAAGGACGGTAAATTCATTGCCGATTATTCGAATGATCCTCACAAATGGTTCCATCACAACGGCTCGACAGATTTCAGAAAAAAAGATCTCCGTGAATGGCAGGATAAGAATCTGTTCGACCTTGCCGATTTCAACTCGGAAAATCCCGAAGTTCAAAAATATATCTTCAACGCCGCAAAGGGTTGGATGAATACGGGGATCGATGCTTTTCGTATTGATACCGTGCGCCACATTCCTGTGGACTTCGCTGCAGAGTTTTATAAAGAAATGAAGGAAAACAACAGCGATATATTCATTTTTGGAGAATGGTCGATGGGCGGACCCGAGGTGCCCGGAGCGGTTGATTTTACACGCAAGACGGGAATCCACATGATTGATTTCACATTAACATTCAAGCTTACGGATGTTCTTTGCAAGAAAAAGTCTTTCAAGCTCCTTGCCGATCATTTCAAACATGACACAAACCTGAGAGAACCTCACCTTATGGTAACCTGTATCGATAATCATGATATGCCAAGGTTTATTTCCACGGCTATTGGAAACGGCGCGGATTTAAAAACGGCGAAGAGAAGAACCGAGCTTGCTATATATATTCTCATGACCTCCAGAGGAATTCCCAGCATATATTACGGCACAGAGCATTTCCTTCATGTCGATAAAAAATCCACATGGGGATATGGCGGAGAGCCATATAACAGGCAGATGATGTCAGATTGGGATACCGAAAGTGAATTTTTCAAAAACATACGAAGATTGGCGGAAATGAGAAAAGAGGCAAAAGCTGTTTCAAGAGGATCGCAGGATACACTTTTCGTATCGGACGAAGCGTGGGTTTATGAGCGAAGATATAAAAACAGTGTTGTTCTGGTGGCAGTCAACAAGGGACCGTCAACAAAAATAAAGGTTACATCAACCCACTTACCCGACGGAAAATATGACAATTCAAATTACGGAAATGAGAGGGTGATGGGGCCGTCTATCACTGTGGAAGATATGCATACCCAAATTGAACTTGGTGAAAATGAGATTGGAGTTTGGAGAAGCAGGAAATCGGAGGTCGGAAGTCGGAAGTCAGAACTGTAGGAGGGATGTCCCCATCCCGATAAACGGATAACGGAGAACAGAAAAAAGAAAGTGGAAAGTGGATCCCGTTTCCCACTTCCCACTTCCCACTTCCCACTTCCCGTTTCCCGTTACCACAGAGGACACGGAATTTTTTTTATATTCTTCGTGAACTTCGTGTCTTCGTGGTGAGTATGTGTTTTTTCGATAGTCTAGCTTCTGATGTGGTCCTTTCAGTGAATTGATTCGATATTTTATTACCGTCATGCAGGATGTTCAAAGGGTTTTGTGTAACTTCATTATAAGAAAATTACGTTCTGTAAGTTTGTTTGTCTTTGATAAATATTTTTTCCATGGGTAAAAAGCTAGTGTTAATTGTGGAAGAATTGGAAAAAGTTGGTTTTTTTGTTAGAATTCAAGCAACTTGTTAATCGATAATCAGAAAATATCCAAGAAGGGCAGGCGAAATAAGAAGTGCAAAATCCTATAAGTGCCATCGCTGAATTTTTGAACAAGGGCGGAGTAACCATGTACATGCTGGTTTTTTGCTCTATATTAATGTTTGCGGTAGTGGCTGAAAGACTTTACAGCCTGTGGAAAATCTCAATTGATTCAGAGTGGCTTATCCAGCAATTGGCCCTGTTCCTGCAGGATCGAAAAATATCAGAAACCGTTGAATATCTCAGGGTAGTGCCCGGTATTCTTCCCCGCGTATTGGAATCGGGACTTATTCGTTATGACAAGGAAAAGGATGAGATTGAGACGGCCCTTGCAAATACGATAACAGAGCAAACTCCCGTACTGGAACGGTTTGTGAGTATCCTGGGTACGATTGCAGTGATTTCCCCGTTCCTCGGTCTGCTTGGAACCATCCTGGGCATTATCAAAGCGTTCAATAATATCGCTCAGCAAGGAACCACAGGGGCGGCGGTTATAGCACAGGGTATTTACGAGGCTCTTTATACCACGGCGGCCGGTCTTATAATTGCAATTCCGGCGGTTATTTTCTATAACTACTTCAGGAGTAGAATTCGAAATATAATTACCGAGATGGAAGTGTGCAGCAATCGTCTTGTAGAAATGATAATACTCTCACGCAAGGGAGAGCCTTTCCCCGAGGATCTCTTGCCTGAAGGATATGAGCCAAAGGTTACTGAAAAAAAGTAGAAGGTGATCAATCCTCATGATGAAGCTGAAAAAACCTGTCGAAAAGGATATGAACACGCTCAACCTTACATCTATGACCGATGTTCTTCTTACATTGCTTATCATGTTTATGGTGGCGGAAACGGCAGGTACTACCTGGGCTTTTAATATGAATTTACCCAAAGTTGTTTCGCTTGAGAAAGCAGATGACCCGTCGGTCCTTATTTCATATACCGCAAAGAGGAAATTATGGGTGACCACCTCGATAACCGGGGATATCCAGGTTCAAAGAGAAAATCTGAAAGTACATCTTGCAAGAATCAAGGGAAAATATAATTTTGAGAAGGTTATTATCAAAGCTGATAAATCAATTCGCTATAAAGAGGTCATAGCGGTTATGGATGACGCCAAACGTGCAGGGTTCGACAGCATTTCACTTGCCACTGAAATATGAATCGAGGCATTTTTTAGATGGGTATAAAAGCCAGGAAAAATAATGAAGAGGAATTTGACGAGGTAAATGTTACTTCCCTTATAGACGTGCTTTTTGTACTTCTTATTGTTTTTATGATTTCCGCTTCCGCCGTTGTTCATTCAAGTATTAATATCAAGTTACCTCAAGCTCACGTCACAAAAAAAGACAAGGCGCCGCCGTCGGAAATTGGAATTGACATTGATAAGGCGGGAAACGTTTACGTCGCCAATCGTAAATTATCAGGAAAAAGACTGGAAAACTATCTTCGCAGAGTGGCAAATGACATAAGAATCAGCAAGGGTATGACAGGGGAAAATGGAAATGGAGGCAAAAAAAGAGAAGATTTGATCAGTGTGACAATCAGGGCCGACGGGGATACGGATTACGGCAAAGTTATGGGAGTAATGGACGTCTGTCGCCTTGTGGGGCTGAATTCTATTTCTCTTGCTGTGGAAGAAAAAGTCAATTAATCTTGAACCGAAGGGGATTTGATTTATGAAAAGAAAAACCGTCATTATTATTTTTTTGCTATTATTATCAGTGACAATCGCAGTTATCCTTTCGTCTTGCAAAGAAACCGATAATCCTGTTTTTTTGTATTTAAAAAATGTGGAGCTTCAGTATGAAGGTGAAGTTCAAAAAGAAAATATTAAAACCGCCCTTCAAGATATTCTGACCCTCACACTGGATCAGTTAAAGAAAAAGAGATACAGGGATTACAAGGGGAAAGAAAATCAGTGGGATCTGCCTACCCTCATAGAAAAGCATTTTGTTCCCGCAAAGTCAGGGATTACACTTGGTGATAATTTTTACAAAGATGTAAAATCAATGGAAGTACAAAATGAAGTCAAAATAATCCTTGACAGGTTAGTGAAATAATTTAAGGAAAATATATTGAAGTTCATTGATTTCACAAAAGAACAATTCGGGGAAAATGATGGGTTCATAAAAGACAATCCCTTATTCAGGGAATTTATTTCGGAATATGAGAGAGTATGCGACAATAGACCTGATTTCTCAGGAAGACTTTCAAGTACCGTCCTGGAAGAAGATTCCGACATAACTGCACAAAATGTAGAAAAACTTATTAAAACTATAGAAGGACTTGAATTCCCGACTTCTTCTTTTCCTGGAAAAATTCAACTGCCCGATGTTATTTTCTTTATAGGAACCAGGGCGTGGGACGGACATGGAATATATATTGACGGTAAGTTTTATGTGTTTTTTAATATGTCCATTCTTAATATGATTATGGCTAAACCCGAATTCAACCGGGATATCCACAACCTCCACGAGATAATTCACGCCATTCACTATACTTGCCTTCCGGAATTTTATCCTGGAAATTACAGAAAAACAGATCAGCAATACCTGAACAAAATGATTGCGGAAGGAACAGCCACATATATTTCCGGCAAATTGTCAGGCAAAACCCCCGGGGAATCCCTCTGTTTCGGTCTTATGGATGAAGATGATTTTCAAGAGTGGATTGGTATAGCGCGGGAGTCAAAGGGGGAAATATGGAGATCGTTAAAAGAATGTTTTGAAACCGGAAAAAAAGATGAGGATTTGATGTCCCGTTTGTTTTATATGCCGGGAGGGTCTCTGGATAGCGGCAGGTTTGGCTATTTTTACGGGATGGAGATTGTCCGCTCGGCGGCTTGTAAGCATGGGGATGAAATGATAATGTCAATGAATATGGAGCGGTTCGATAGCTACATAAAGAAATATTTCGAGAATGATACCCGGAAATGAGTGTGATTATTCACCGCAGAGAACATAGAGGACGCAGAGTTGCTCATGAAATTAACGAATTTTTATACATTTTTCAAGAAGGAGTAAATCAATCTTTCACAGAGCCTGCCCTGACGATGGATCTCCTGTGAGTGAATCATCAAGGCTGTCATCCTGAGCGGAATATGATCTTTACCTTTCCTGAATAAGACATGGCAAGAACGGATCTTACTTGCCTCCGATGAAATACTCAGCGAAGGATCTCCACCCGGGTTCTCCTTCAAAACAGTACTTCTTATTCTGGATACTTGCTTCCTCCGCACCAACGGGGGTTGAGATTCTTCGCTGAGTGAATCACGAACATCAAGAAAATCCCGTCCTTGAGAAAATCATCGGACTAAAGCAATTCATTCTTGATTCGCTCAGAATGACAGTTTGTATGCTCAGAATGTCTATTTGCATGCCTTTTTTAATAGGTAATGTCATTTCTATTTGAATTCCAATGAAGACGCAAATCTGCAATTAGTGGAAATGGGAAAGCGGACTCTACGGTAATTGACCACTTATTCGATAATCTCATCTCCGCAATCCAGCTTCCATTCTACCTGTGGGTTAGAATAGTGCTTTGAGAAAGAATTTTTCTTTGTTTAGAATATCAGGCCATTTTTCTGATAGTCTGAGCAGGTGAAATCCCTCTTCAACCGCAACCAATTCCGCTCCCGGAATTGTATCTGCGGCGAATTGCGCATGTTCAAAAGGAACATCCGCGTCTTTTTTTCCATGACATATCAGAGTGGGGGCAGTTATATGCTCCAGGGGATACCTGTCCATGTCAGATAATTGTTTCAGGTCATTTTCAAGTCCTTCCTTACGGATACAATATGGGCTCATTGTATGGAGAAGCTTTTGCAGAAATTCCACCTTCCTTGGATCATCAAGGATCTCGGAGATAATTGTTTTAGCTGTATCAGGGTCAAAATCACCCTCCGTATCGACAATCTGTTGTGCAAGGAGATCGGGGCGCCAGGAAGAGAGCAAGTTAATGAGCCATTCCCCGGGAGAACTGAGGAAGATAAATTTTTCCAGGGGACCGACTTTCTCTTGATTAATTACATATTTCTTTGTTACAGCGCTTTCAAGTATCAAAGCCCAGACTCTTTCGGGATGACGAAGGGCAATTTGCAATGCTATGGGACCTCCCGCCGAGTATCCTGCTATAGCTGCTTGATTTATTCCCAATTTATCCAGAAGTGTAACAAGCGCGTCGGCCTGTGCTTCAATGGTTTTTCCTGTTGAGAGTGGTGTTCTGAGATATCCCGGTCTGGAAGGACATATCAGTCGGTATCCCTGTCCCAAACCCTGTGCTACCATGAGAGCTTGATCATATCCGCCCGGGCCGCCATGGATTGACAGAAGAGCTTTTCCATGTCCCAACTCACAATATTCCATTGGTCCCGCAATTGTCTTAACAACAGTGCTTCCTGAATTAAGCTCCGCAATTCTCTTGGATTTCCAGTCGAACATTTATTGCCTCCTCAGCCGGTTTTGGGTTAATTTCTTTGTGTATATTCAGTTCAGGTAGCCGATAGCAGTTGCCCTCGGCATAATACAAGGGGCAGTTGCCCCTTGCTATCCAAAATCATAGGGATCTGAATCTTTGCATTTTTTTTACCATGAATCTTAACCAAGCTACTTAATTCAATTTTTCGGTTGAATTTCCTTTCTCATTTAAAATGTAACTGTTCAGCTTTCATCGTTTTTTTTCTGCTATTCCTCTAATTCTCAACCATAAAGAACGCCAAGAGCACGAAGATACGGAGATACGGAGATAAAAATTAGAAAATTCTCTGAGTCCTCTGTGCCCTCTGTGGTTTTAGATAGTCCTTTGTATCATCTTCGATTCGCTCATTTATTACCAATAGAAAACAGAGATTTTATCCGGGATTCTCCTTGTTTTAATAACCTCTGCGGTTAATAGTGACTTAGAAATTTCTGTTTATATCCTTCAGTTTCAGGACGTAAGGCAGAACTCCTTTTTCACCATACTTGTCTTCAACTTTCAGAATGAATTTGTAACCCACTCCGTAAATGGGATCAGCGGTTCGATGAATTTGACGCGCGAGGGTATGTGCACCGCTCCACTGCAACGCTTTCACTTCCACCCATCTTGCAAGTCCTTCCCTGAGTATCCTTGTCTGCCCCGGGCAGTTTTCATCCTGCCATCCATGAGTCATTTCATGGCACATTGTTCCATAAAACCTATCTTTTCCCACATCATCGAGCATATATATGTAATTTACACCCTTTCTGTAGCGATGGAGACCGATGATGTTTTTATGATAAGGGCTAGCTTTTGTTATTTTATCCATTTCCTTTCCTGTTACCAATTTGATCTCAAAAGGCCTGTGAAATACCATTCCAAGCTTTGATCTCAGTGACTCTTTTGCTTTTTTAAACACTTTCATCGCATCTTCGTGCTTATTTATTATAGTGGGTATATCATCGGCATTGACTTCAGCAACGACAAAAGCAAGAGCAATAAATGCCGAGACTAAAATTATCATTAATTTTTTCAGAGTATTCACCTTCATTTCTTCTTTTGGGGAAGTTCCTTCATGCGTCTTACAATCAGTATAGCTCCCTTTTCTTCATGCTTATCTTCAATCTCAGTAATTCCATGTAATTCCACAAGCTATATCTGATATTTTTTAATTGACACCGATATTCCTCCATTTCCTTTATTTATTGAAGGATTTTATGTGACCATAGAAGAATTTTTACCATTCTTTCGGATAATAAAAGAATAGGATTGTCAAGTTGTAATGTGCCCGGGGATCATTCAAGTTAAGACACATGAGATGAATGAAATTTAAAATCAATAATTTATTGGTGTCCCGATGAATCAAAAAGAGACTGCCTTGAAAGAAAGTTTCGTCAAGGAAAATATTAAATATGTCGGAATCCTCATACTGATTGGGGTTATACTCTATTTCTTTCAGTTGGGTTCAATGACACTCTGGGACACAGATGAAGCGCTATATACAGAAATCGCCAGAGAGATGCAAACCACCGGCGATTATTTATCAACCCAGTGGAACTACTCACCCTGGTTTTGTCATCCTCCGCTTTATTTCTGGATGGTAAATCTCACTTCCCGCGTTATTGGATGGAACGAGTTCGCGGCAAGGTTTCCATCGGCGTTTTTTGCTCTTCTTATTGTCATATTGGTGTATTTCATGGGGAAATTACTCATAAACAGGAAAGTGGGATTTCTTGCGGGACTTATCACCGTAACCACGCTACATATCTGGGTGCAGGCAAGAATGGTGCTTCTTGACATGCCTTTTTTATTTTTCCTGGTAGCGGCGGTCTATTTTTTCTTTAAGGGATTTTTAAGTGAAAAATATTGTTATTACGCCGGATTCTGGATATCGGCCGGGTTTGCCGTCCTGACAAAGGGACCTGTGGGCTTTTTGCTGCCGGCAATATACGTCCTGTTTTATCTGTGTATAACCAGGCAATGGAAAAGAGCCCTCCCGTTGCTTTATTCCTGGGGGATCCCGCTTTTCCTCATAATTTCAGTCCCATGGTATTGGGCAATGGCAAGAATATACGGGCAACCCTTTATTGAGCAGACTTTCGGTTATTTCTTTATTACAAGGATATATGCGCCTGTCATGAACCAGGACGGCCCCTGGTATTACTATATACCGTTTTTTCTTGCGGGGTTTCTTCCCTGGACACCTTTTATTCCGTTCATGTTCTATTTTCTTTTTAAGAAATTCTCCGATTACAGGGCGAAATTTCTTCTGTCCTGGGTTGTATTTACATTTCTGTTATTCACATTTGCGGGAACAAAAAGACCGAATTATATACTGTTTATATACCCCGGACTTTCAATTGCGCTGGGGTGGGCAATGTATTCAGTCTTCCATTCACAGAAATTTAAGAAATCTTCCTTTATGTCATTCCTTGCGTTTTCCCTGAGCACATTACTTGTTATCGGTGCATTCATCCTGGCATCCATGCATTATTATCCGGATTATTACAGGCAATATTCCGGCAGCCTATTCCTCCTTGCCGCTCCCATTATAGTGGGTGGAATTATTATACTATTTCTGACTTTCAGAAACAAACAGTGGGCGTTTTATGGGATTGTTGCAATGACTGTATCTGTTTGCCTCGTGATAACCTCGTATATTCCACTGGTGGAAAGCCTGAAGCCAGAACCTGAAATTGCCCGCACTATAAAAAAGCTTGAAAAGCCCGGCGATGGATTGACAATGAGAAGTAACTTCGGGCGTCAGTTTTCAATCATATATTACACGCAGAAAAAGGCAAACTTTTATCATTCCGATGAGGAGCTGGCAAGAGGATTGCGGGAAAAACCCGGCCAATTTGTGGTTATGCATCGAAAAAATTTCGACCGAATTCGAGACGACTTTGATATGCCGTTAACTATAATAAAAGAAAAAGGGGAAATAATCCTATTTTATACCGGGAAAGATAAGTCCGCTCCAATGCAGGAAGATAAGGGACAGGATATTAATACCGATACTCAGGCTTTTTGACTTCGTCAATGTGTTATTTGAGAGCAAATGCCAAAGTCAAAAAGTGGAAAAAAGAAGTCGGAAATAGGAAATAAGGATACTATTCAGACCTCCTACTGCAACTCGATTTTCGTGGCAAGATGCCACTCCTGCAAAGGGGGGACTGAACATTTGCGAATATTTGCGTTATTTTTTTATGGAAAGATGTTGCTCCTGAAAGGGAAAAACTGAATACTTATGAAAAATAGCAGGTTTATTGCTATTTATTAAGTTATATGATGAATATTTGGGAAGGTTTTTTTATCTGTAAATAGAACCACAACATGGTAAGTTTTATCTAAAATTTACATGAAGTGCCAATAGTCTTAATCGCCGGGATTGACAAATATACAGGAAGACAATCAATTAACCGGTAACCGGATTAAATTAATTATTGAACAGGATGAAAAATATGGATCAAATTAAGAAAAAGAAAGAAAAATTGATATTAATCGACGGGAATGGACTTGCCTACCGCGCGTTTTATGCATTGCCTCCCCTGAAAACCTCAAGGGGAGAGCCGATGAATGCCGTTTATGGCTTCACAACTATGCTGTTTCAGATAATTGAAGAAGAAAAGCCTGATTATATAGCGGTAGCATTTGATAAATCAAGGGCAACCTGGAGATTGAAGCAATTTGACAAATATAAAGCGCATAGACTGAAAATGCCGGAAGAGCTTGAGATTCAATTTCCATTCATTGAAAAAATTGTAACAGCTTTAAAAATTCCAATCTTCTGGAAAGACGGCTATGAGGCTGATGATTGTATAGCTACATTAACGAATCTCGCATCCGAGAAGGGTATTTTCACAAAGATATACAGTGGAGACCTTGATATGCTTCAACTGGTTTCTGATGATACTCTTGTTGTAACCACCCGCCGCGGGATAAGCGATCTTGTTATATATGACAAGGTTTTGGTAAGGAAGAGGTATAATATAAATCCTCCCCAACTTGTTGACTATAAAGCACTGGCAGGCGATTCTTCAGATCATATACCTGGAATACCCGGTATTGGCGAAGCTAGTGCATCAAAACTGTTAAACCAATTTGAAAAAATTGAGATGATGTATGAGTATCCCGAGGAAGTCCCATCTCGCTGGAAAAAGCAGATTCTTGAGAACAGGGAGCAGGCATTTTTATCAAAGTCTCTTGCATCTTTGCAGAAGAATCTTGATCTTGGAGTCTCCTGGGATGAACTCAAACTTAAAGAAATAGACAGGGAAGATTTAAAAGAACTTTTTATTCACCTGGAGTTTAAAACTATGCTGAAAAAAATGGGATTCAGTGATGAGGAACTTGAAGCAATCCAGGAAATTACTGTTATGATAGTGGGTAGGGATGAGGATCTCAGCCTGATGCTTAGCAAGATCAGTTCATCCGGGGAATATTCGATTTTATGGAAGGCTGACGAGAACGATCTTGTTGGATTTGCAATAGGTGAGGGAAGCACAAACGGATTTTATTTCCCGTTTATTTTGCCGGAGAATCTAAATATTTCCTCAACCTTCGGAATTTCCACTTTCTCGGCGGATAGGGTTTTTCATGAACTCAAGGTGTCAATGGAGAATAATAGTATTTGCAAATATGTGTTCAACCTGAAAAGTGGAATAAAGTTTCTTAAAAGAAGTGAATATTTCACAGGTAATAATTTCGTTGATCTACTTATTGCGGCATATCTATTGGAGCCTGAAAATCCTCCCAAGACAATGGAAACTGTTCTGGCTCATTATTCCGACTTTATTCCCAGGACACTTGAAGAGATTGTATCTTCAAAAAAATCAAGGAAGAGGATCAAGTTGGTTGAAATACCTCTTCAGGATCTTGCACTGTTCACGGCGGGAAGGGCTGTAAGATTAAATAAACTGGGTCCCGATTTAATAGAAAGACTTAAAGAGAAAGACCTTTACAAGATTTTTACCGAGCTTGAAATGCCTGTAGTTACAGTATTATCTTCAATGGAGAACAGGGGAGTAAAAATCGATTTAATGGCTCTCGATGAAGAAGCTCAGAAAGTGGATAAAAAGATTAATGAAGTGACCGGTAAGATTTACGGGATTGTCGGACATGAATTTAATGTAAACTCATCAAAACAATTGGGAAGTGTCTTATTTAAAGAGTTGAAGTTGCCTGGAGCGAAAAGAACATCCACCGGTTATAGAACCGGCGCTGAAATCCTGGAGAAGATAATCGATGTTCATCCTGTTGTAACACAAATTCTGAGATATCGTGAATTGGCAAAATTGAGATCCAGCTATATTACTACTATCCAGAAGCAGATCAACCCAAATACCTGTAAGTTGCATCTCAAATTCCATCAGAATTCCACTTCAACAGGCAGAATAACTACAAGTTCTCCTAACTTATCCAATGTTCCCGATTTTATTAAGAGAGTGTTTATTCCGTCAGACTCCGAGCGAATTTTCCTTGGTTTTGAGTTCTCGCATTTGGAGCACAGGATTCTGGCCAATCTCTCCGGAGACGAGAAACTTTTATCCATATTTGAGAAGAATGGTGATGTACATGCCTGGACGGCGGCCTTTCTCTTTGAAAAGGATTTAGAGCAGGTCACACCTGAAATGTATAATATTGCACGGGAAGTAAATTTCAGCTTTATACATGGAATGTCATCCCATGCCCTCTCACAGCGCCTTGGAATAAAACGCTCCAGCGCAAGAGAGCATATAAAGCGTTATTTTGAAATTTTCCAGGGTGTCAAGAAATATATTGATGACACCATTGATAAAACTCGGGAGATGGGATACATCGAAACAGTCCTGGGGAGAAAGAGATACCTTCCCAATATCAATAGCAAGAATAAGAATCAGAAGGACTCTGCTGAAAGGACCGCGATAAGTATTGCTATCGAGGGAAGCGCGGCAGATATTATTAAGAAAACAATGGTGGGAGTTTTTGAAGATTTCATCATAAATCATCGTGATATTCACATGATTCTACAAATTCATAACTCTTTTCTGTTTGAGACAAAGAAGCGAAGAACTGATCGGTATTCACAAGAAATAAAAGAGTTAATGGAAAATGTCATTGAATTTTCAACTCCACTTGTTGTTAAAGTTCTTGAAGGAATTAATTGGAAGGAAATGAATGAAAAGGTACAAATAAAATGTTAATAATCAAAGGTGGTGGGAGTTGACAATAATTCAAGAATAACTAAAGCGGTACTAGGAAAGGAGATTACTAATGGACAATCAACAAGAAATTCGACCCGACGAGCAGGAGCAGGAATCAACAATAGATTCCCTGGAGTCAACAACGGATTCTCAGGAACCAACTAAAGACTCTCTGGAGACACCAATAGACTCTCAGGAACCAACTAAAGACTCTCTGGAGACACCAACAGACTCTCAGGAGTCAGCTAAGGACTCCATGGAGATAACAATGGCCTCCCATGAAGATTATGAGAAGAGTTTTAAAACAATTGCTCGAGGAGACTACCTTGTAGGTCAGGTCGTTAAACTGGATGAAAATGGAGTATATGTGGATATTGGCTATAAACAGGAAGGTTTTATTCCTCTGAATCAACTTACACATAAAAGAGCCGGCCGTCCCGATGAAGTGGTACAGGTTGGAGATGAAATTCCTATTGTAGTTCTCAAGTGTAACGATATGGAGGGAGACTTGATACTCTCCAAAAAACGAGCCGATCTGGAAACATCCTGGCGAAATGTCACCAAAGCTTATCACGATGGCAGTATAGTAACTGCAACAGTTGTGGAGCATGTCAAAGGTGGACTGCTCGTGGATCTCGGATTGCGGGGATTCATACCCGCCTCACAGGTTGATATAAGACCTGTAAAAGACCTCTCGGAATTTGTAGGCGAAGCCCTCAGATTAAAGGTGATCGAACTTGATAGATCAAGACGAAAAGTGGTACTCTCACGCAAGAAGGTTCTTGAAGACGAAAAAGTACGTCTCAAGGACGACACACTCAATAGTCTGTATGAGGGACAAATTGTAAAGGGAATAGTTGCCCGACTTACAAATTTTGGTTCATTTGTAAACCTGGGTGGAGTGGATGGACTTATTCATATTTCGGAGCTTGCCTGGAAAAGGATAAAACATCCCTCAGAAGTCGTGAAAATTGGGGATAATATAGATGTAATGGTGCTGAAAGTTGATACAAAGAGGGAGCGCATCTCACTTTCCCTGAGGCAGGCATTGCCGGATCCGTGGTCAATGGTACGCGATAAAATGACCGAAGGTGACATTGTTACGGGTAATGTTACAAAAATTGCGAAAAGATATGTTTTCATTGAAGTGATGGACGGTGTCGAGGGAGTCATCCCCCTGCATGAACTGGCACATGGAAAAATGGTCAATCCAAGCACTGTTCTCAAGGAAGGCGAGGATGTTAAGGTCAAGGTATTGGAAATTCATCCTGAGGCCAGAAGAATGGTGTTTTCATATAGGCAAGCTAATAGCATGCCGGAGAAGGAAGATTCTCCAGGTTTTTCCACTTCTCAGTCCTCGGGTGCAACTATCGGTGATATATTAAGGGCGAAACTCAGAGAAAGCAGCGATAAGGAAAAATCCAACGGAGCTATTGGAAAATTGTTGATGGATTCAAAGAAAGTAAGTAAACCCGGGAAGAAAAAGCAACAAAAAAAAGAGGTTCCAAAGAAGAAACCCGCTGACTCAACAAGTGTGAAAGTTGAATCACCTAAAGCTGAAGTCGTGGAGGAAGTTGAAAAAAAAGAGCCTTTGGGCATTCCCCTCCAGGAAGTAGTCAGTGAAATTGAGACACCTGTGGAAGTTGTTGAAGAAGAAGTAATAATCGAGGAAACTCCCCAGAATATTAGTGCCCTCAAGGAAGAAGAGGAAGAAACGATTCTGGGCATACCCGATGAGAAAGAGGATGAAGAGGAAATTTTGCTGAAAAAAATAACTTCATCCACAAATCCGGTTCCCGCAATACCCGGAATCAAGCCTATTAGCTATGGCGATATAAAAAAAAAGCTAGTATAAAAAACGATACCGGTGCGGAAAATGTTAATAAATCTACAACATCTGATGAAGAGGAAGAGGAATTTAGTACCGACACAACCGAATCCCTGGTAGGAGCGGCAACGGAAGTCTGGAAAGAGCATGTTGAAGAATATGATGAAATATCGGTTGAGGAAGTGAAGTAATTGTCCTCTTGAAAATTAGGATGTAATGATTTAATTCTGAAAAGAATGAAAAATATATATTAGAAGATAGTTTGGAAGTTGGAATTTTCGTATCCAACTTCCAATTTCTAATATATGATTTTAGGGATATTAATCAGATAAAGTCTTCATGGCAAACTTCTGTGATGAAAAAACACATGTTCGATAGTCTCTTCTCTAACCTCAGGTCTCTTGTCTTGCGATAAATAAACAATATTCAGGATTGATGTTATATGGATCAAAAAACTTACCGGACTTATCCACAAGATAAATACATTATTGCGCTTACCGGTGGAATAGCAACCGGGAAATCATACGTATCGAAAATTCTTCAGACACTGGGAGCAGGAATTGTCGATACGGACAGGATTGCAAGAAAGGTTGTGGAACCGGGTACTCCATTGCTTTATGAAATAAGGGAAATCTGGGGGGATGACCTCATAAAAAAAGATGGGACACTTGATAGAAGCAAGCTGGCATCAATCATATTTTCATCGGATAAAGACAGGGAGAAGCTGAACAACTTGATGCACCCGGCGATCAGGAAAGTTATGTATGCCGATGTAAAGAAATTAAAGCAAAACCTGGTGTTTATTATTATCCCCCTGTTGTATGAAGCAAAAATTCCAATAAAATATGATGAATCCTGGATTGTTTCTTGCACCCCGGATCAACAAATGAAGAGACTTATGGGGAGAGACAAAATAACACGGCAACAGGCTCAAAAAAGGATTGACTCCCAGATTCCCATTGATGAAAAAAGGAACCTTTGCGATATCGTAATTGACAATACCGGCACTCCGGAAATGACATTTGCCCATGTTTTCCATCAATGGCAGGAGTTGCTGAAAAGGGCGAGCTTTTAAATTCAACGCAGAGAGCGCAGAGAGCGCAGAGATATATAAATCCGGATAATGGTTTTTATATCGTATGTATTCAGTTTTATCCTATAGGAGGGATTTCCCAATCCCGATTTCATGATTTTATCCTACCCGTTCTTCTTTCCCATAATCGGGGGCATTTTGAAATAATCATTTTCCCTGTCGGGCGCGTTGGACAGCACTTCCTCCGGGGAAAGCGATTTTTTTATGACATCCTTCCTGAATATGTTTGACAAGGGCGCGGTTTGAAAAGTGGGATCGATACCTGATGTCTCCAGCTTTTGAATTTGATTTACATAATCGATTATCTCTCCAAGCTCTCCTGTAAACCTGTCAATATCTTCCGGCGAAAGCTGAAGTCGGCAAAGATGCGCCATATGCCTGACCTCATCAACAGTTATGCTCTTGTTTTGGGATTTTGCCAATGCAATACCTCCGGGCTAATTAATTTCCGGGATATTAACTTCAATCCTGGGAATTAATTTATGTATATGTTTTCTATAAACCTGGCTTTCAAGCTCGAAATCATAGACAGTATTATAAAACTTGAGTTTCCTTTTTTCCTGCGCAAGATATGCGATCAGGCAGGGATCCAACCTGGAGTTATTCGAATAGCAGGCAATTTTATTAACAAGCTTTCTGAAATTGTTTGAGCTGACATATCCCGGGTTTTTCAGAATGCTCCTGTAGTTGAAGGATGAATGGTCAATCCTGTACGGAGTTTGCTCCTCTTTTAAATATATGTCAAGCAGGTACGTATCTCTCCATTCTTTTGTCTCATCCATCTGCCTGTCAGGATCGCCAAGCAAAACCTGGCGAATTCTTATCCTGAGACTCGATTTGGGAGCCTCACCGGAATTTCTTTCCGCGTGGACAATACCCAGGGATAGAAGTTCAATATCCTCCCAGGGTATTCTTTTCGTGGTTTCCGATGTATGAATTACCATCTGGTCTTTTTCTATGCTTCCTGATTTAATTCTTATCGGGACAGGAGTAGGTATTCTGCCCTGGTCAAGATGCTCATACTGCTGGAATTCTTTCATTGAAAGGCGATCAAGGTTTTCAATTCCTTCCGCCAGTGATCGCCACGGAAATTCTACTGATTCATTTGTTTTTTCTTCCAATTTTTATCACCCTGCTCTATTATAGCAAAATTAACGATACCTTTCATCCTCTTCTCCGCTGCTTCTTATGTAAACAGGCATTGTCTTGATTTTGAGCTTCATATCGTGAGAATTATCGGAATTTTTAATACATTCCTGAACGGTGATTTGTTGGGTTTTGTAAAGCTCCATCAGGCTATGGTCGAAGCTCTGCATACCCTCGGGATGGAATATATCCAACTCTTTCTTCATTTGCTTCAATGAGCCCTTTGCAATAAGGTCGGAGATTCTTGCATTGTTTATTAGGATCTCCAGTGCCGCCACCCGTGCGCCCGTTACCCCGGGAATGAGACGCTGGGAAACGATTCCCTTGAGGTTAAGGGACAACTGTTTCAATATCTGTTCATGCATCTCCGACGGGAAAAACTGGAGAACTCTCTCAACGGTTTGTGTGGCATTGTTTGAATGTAGTGTCGAAAGGACAAGGTGTCCCGTCTCAGCAAAATAAACAGCGGTTTTCACACTCATGGCATCTCTCATCTCTCCCACCAGCATAACATCGGGAGCCTGTCTTACTGCGTTTTCCATAGCGTCCTGGAATGAGAAAGTATCACTGCCTACTTCTCTCTGGCTGACTATACATTTTATATCCTTATGCACAAACTCGATGGGATCCTCCACTGTCAGTATATGCCCCGTGCTGTTCAGATTCCTGTGATGAATCATTGCGGCGAGTGTTGTGGATTTACCCGAACCCGTGGGACCTGTTACAAGAACAAGTCCCCTTTTTTCCATCACGAGCCTTTTCAAGACCTGGGGAAGTCCGAGGTCATCCACGGTGGGAATGTCTTCCTTCACCCTCCTCATAACAATTCCATGCCATCCCCTCTCCTTGTAGATGTTTACACGGAATCGCCCCACGCCCTCTTTCTCATATACAAGGTTCGCCTCGGGCTTTTTTTCCAGGAAGTCATTTCTAATACGGGGAGGCATCATTTGCAAGGCAAGTATTTCCGTCTGCTCCGGTGTGAGAGGGTCAATATCAACGGGTACCAGTTGCCCCTCTATTCTCAGGTTTGGTGGACTTTTTGCCTTGATATAGACATCGGAAGCATCATTTTCCACCATAAGCTTCAGAACCTGCTCAAGCAGGCTGGCAAGATATTCTTCAATGGGCTCTTCAGACATGGTAACCCTCCTTTTATTTTTTGCATCAATTCACTCAATTCCAACCTGATTCATACCGCTTTCAAAGGGTCTATCGACACCCTCTTATCCGACCTCCGGCCTCCGTTCTCCGTTTATCGGGACGGGGACGTCCCTCCTACACACCTGGAGATGGGAAACGGGAAGTGGGATCCACTTTCCATTATCCATTATCCATTATCCATTATCCATTATCCGACTTCTGACCTCCGGCCTCCGACTTCCGGTCTCCGTCATCGGCCATCTTATCTCCGTCATCCGACTTCCGGTTTCGTACAATTTTTTTCTCCTCGCCCTTGAGAAGCCTGCCTATGTTGGCCCTATGTTTATAGAAAGCAAATGCGCTGGCAATAAATCCAAATATTATGAATTCTTTAGGTGATTTGAATACAATCATTAATATGGGCAGGGAAATGGATCCCATCAATGATCCGAGGGAGGAGAGCTTCGTGGTTGTAACTATAATTACCCAGACCAGGAGTGACAAAATCGCCGCTCTCCAGTCGAGAATAACGAAAACACCAAAGCTTGTGGCGATTCCCTTGCCTCCCTTGAAACCAAGGAACAGCGGGTAATTATGCCCCAATATCGAAGCAAAACCCACAAGGGTAATAGTCAAATTCACCAGGTTTTGAGGGATTGCTCCCGGAAACCATTTGTTTATTCCCAGAGTCAATAGAATGGGGATGGCGCCTTTGATTGAATCGCACAAAAATACCATCCCTCCGAGAAAGGGACCCAGTGCCCTCACGGCATTGGCGGTACCGATGTTACCGGAGCCTGTTTTTCTTATGTCTATTCCCTTGAATTTCTTACCGATAACAATCCCATACGGAACCGAGCCGCTCAGGTAACCTATAATAACTAAAATGAATATCCAGAACATTATTATTCCGCTCCCTGATTCTGATTATCCCTCCGGGTCTATTTCTTGAATATGAGCCTGATCGGAGTCCCCTTAAAGCCCAGGGCATCCCTGAGTCGATTTTCAAGATAACGCTTATATGAAAAGTGCAACAGCTTCGGCGAGTTTACCTTGAGAATAAATGTCGGAGGCCCAGCTAAAAGCTGAAAAGCGTAATATAATTTCAGTTTCTTACCCGTGAAAGACGGCGGCGGTTTGTAAAAGAACGCCTCATGTAAGATATTGTTTACAACCGATGTTTCAATTTTCCTTATACATTCATCATAGACCTTCAATATTCCCGGCAGTATTTTTTTTGTTCCAATTTTTTCAAGCGCTGATGTGAAAAGAATGGGCGCATACCGGAGAAAATCCATCTCCTCCCGGAGGAATTCCTCGAATGAGCGCATTGACTCACTGTGCCTATTCTCTCTATAATCCGGCTCGATCAGGTCCCATTTGTTAACCACCAGGATTACTCCCTTACCCTCATCGTCAAGTATGCCTCCTATCCGCTTATCCTGATTTACCGCGGGTTCCGAGGCGTCAATTACAAGAAGGGACACCTGGCTACGCTTGATCGCATTCTTTGCTCTGTGGGTGCTATAATATTCTATCCGGTCATCGATTTTTGCTTTCCTGCGAAGGCCGGCTGTGTCAACAATAACAAATTTCGATCCACCCCATGAAACGGTCGAATCAACCGCATCCCTGGTAGTGCCGGGCTTGGGTGTTACGATCGCCCTTTCTTCCCCGGTTATTGCATTGAGAAGAGAAGATTTGCCTACATTAGGCCTTCCCACAATCGAGATGTATATCTCGTTTTCTTCAACTTCATCTCCTGTATCTGGGGGGAGCTTGTCAGTAATCAAATCAAGCAGATCGCCGGTTCCGTTGCCATGAACAGCCGAGACGCAAAGTATATTCTCCCATCCCAATGAATAAAACTCCGAAGCTTCAACCTCCATTTCACAGTTATCAACCTTGTTCGCCACAACGATGATATCTTTTCCTGAATTCCTGAGGAGGTTTGCAACGTCCTGATCCAGGGGGTGAATACCCTCTCGGACGTCCACAATGAAAAGAATTAAATTTGCTTCATCAATCGCTACCTCAACCTGTAATCTTATCATCATCTTCAGGTTGTCGGCATCATGAAGCAATATTCCCCCCGTGTCAACAAGGGTGAAATTTCTCCCATTCCAATCACATTCACGGTATATCCTGTCACGGGTTACGCCGGGAGTGCTCTCCACTATGGCATCTCTGCGGGATATTAATCTATTCAATAGCGCGGATTTGCCCACATTGGGCCTGCCGACTATCGCTACAATTGACTTTGCCATGATATTTCCTCTTTTTCACATTATTAGTTCTTTATTTCATTAATTAATCTTAAAATCATTTATAACATCAAAAACTACCGGGAGCAACTATGCCGGAATTTTATTTGCAATAAATACTCTCAATATAATGATTGGATTCTTTCAGGAAGTTATATGACATTTCCTTCTCGATATAATGAGAAAAATATTGAAAGCAAATATATCCGGGTATCCACAGTTCCCGGATCGATATTTTAAATTATATGTAACTGTTCACCGCAGAGAACGCAGAGGACGCAGAGAGCACTGAAACAAGCCTTGCAACATGTTAACAAAATAGTAACATCATATAATTGCATGGTGTCAATACCGATGTTATAATTAATGAGACAAATATAATCAATATTAGTGGAGTCATTTTATGATTGACAAAAGTAATGCCATAGCCGGCCATTCTGCAAGAGTCGGTCCCGGCAACATCCTGGCATCAAAAAAGAAGAAAGCTCCGGCTTTGCCAAAGGATACGGTTGAGATTTCCGACGGCAAACAGGAGCCTGTAAAGCGGCCGTTACCTTCTAAAATGGCAAGAATGGCAAGGAAGGGAATTGCTAAAATTTCGGGTACCGCATGTGGAGCAGTAACTGCGGTGACAAATATCCCCCTCGGGATGATCGAGGCGGGAAATCGTGTTCTTCACCCGGAGAAGGATATTGCAACCAGGAAAAAGGGCATTATAAACCGCTCTACACGAGTAAATACAGTGGCAGGAGCGGCCATAGGCTGTGTGGCTTTCGGTCCCGTCGGGCTTGTTGTCGGTGCCGCTATGGGATATATTCAAAGTACAATCAGCCGCTACCTGGATAGTAAAGCCCATGTCACGGATAACCTGATTGACAAGGTTGACAAAAAAGTTGACGAGACAATTCAAAACCTTCCCAACAAGGAGGATTCGTCAAAATTCAGAAAGCTCATCAATGCTACGGTTCAAGGCGGTATCGAAGCATCAAAAGAGGGGTGGCGCTCGGGAAAGGTAATCGGAGCCGGCTCCGGAGCAGGTTTGTTGTCAGGTGGAATGTTTATTGCAAGGGACATGAAGGATTCAATCAAAGATATTCATCAATCTGCAAAGGAAGAAATGACAGGAAAACCGAAGAATGGTGAAAGCAAGTCAATCATGGGTAAAATGTTTGAAGTTGGGATGGGAATCGTCTGCGGCGTGTCAGGCGTTATTATAAATGTACCCGGTGGGGCAATCGAAGGTGCACTACAATCAGTCGAAAGAGGTAGTGAACGCAAGGAAATGACCAGGCCTCTTCTTCTTTTCTCGACGAATGCAGGCAAGATAATTCCTCCTGCAATTGTAGGCGCAGCAATAGGAGGTCCCGTGGGAGCCGCCGCCGGTACCGCGGTAGGTATGGTTTCAGGAAGTTTGACCACAATAATCGACGGCAAATATGGATTCAACAAGCAGATAGTGCGGCAAATTGATAAAGCTATTGACGAGGTTGTTGAAGATACGGGCAATAGCTCCGAGGGATACAGCGTTTATCATAACTCGGCAAAAGGGACGCTTGTCGGCGCATATGCCGGATTAAAGGAAGGATGGAGAGTGGGATACAAGGGAGGCAAAGAATTCGCCCGTGGAGTATTCGATGCTCCAACTGAGGTTGTAAAAAAAGAGGAAGAGTAATTTTTTACCGCAGAAATCGCAGAGTCCGCTGAGTTTTTAATTAAGTTGGCAATTTATACCAATTAGTATTCATTTTTATTGTAGGATGGGGTTCCCAACCCCGACAAAAAGGGGCATGAAAGTTACAAAGAAAAAATAAATTTCTCATTTCATTTTAGTCTCTGTCTTTATCTCCCTCACATCAACTCCTCTTTCTGAAAAATAAGAGATAAGGGACTTAATATCCGATTCAAGATGTAATTTGATTTCCTTAAATTCAGTTATTATCACCACATCGGAGCCGCTATTCTTTTCCTTAATTGTATATTCAAGAGCTTTTATATCACTCCATAAGAACTCCTCAACGTATGTTTTATAAATTATTCTCTCAGATATCTCCATAGATTCTTTTTTAAATTCATCAGGCACCTCCACAAGAGGATCCTTTCTTTTACACAGAACAATGACATTCTCGTAAATATCGAGTATAAACGTTCTGCAAGGAAGCTTTGCTTGTGAAGCTACCACTATAATGGGTATAATGACAAATATTACAAGCAACCAGATAAACAAGCCGAGACTAAGTATTTCAAATGTCACGTTGGAAAAACCCAACACTGCAGAAAACAAAGATAAAAATCCAATAATGAAAGATCCACACAATAAACTAAATATGGTTCTTGAAGAAATTTTATTGTAATCTTTTTCCTTGAATGAATTTATAAAATTACCGGAATGGCGGTATTTGGAAGATATAAAAGTTTCATTCCCTTTTTCGCTTTCATTCCGTGGTATGCGGTAAAGCATTCCCTTTCCATGCCAGGGCGATTCGATTCTTTTTTTTATCTGGTGACTTTCAAGGAATTTTAAGCCTGTAAATATTCCAAAAATCCCACTCTTCCTATTCAACGCCCATCTTATTTCATCAACTCCCTGAAACCTCTTCTCCGGGTCAAGTTCCAGGCATTTCATAGAAATTTCAGAAAGCCAACGGGGAATCCTGGAATTGATCTCATGGGGAGGCTTGAATTTAAACGGGATGTCCTCGGGATTCACTCCGGTGAGCATGTAATGAAGCGTCGCCCCAAACGAATATATGTCAACCCTGGGGTCAGATTGTGAGGATCTATATTGCTCCGGGGCGGCATATCCCGGTGTTCCAAGCTCGATTGTATCCTTTAACTTCCCGGGAGAATAGAAATGAGATGCTCCGAAATCAAAGAGAATCAAATAATCTTCCGGTGTTACAATCAAATTTCCGGGTTTCAGATCTCTGTAAATTATGCCCTGGCTATGAAGATACTCGAGTATATCCACCATCTGAAACGAATACTGGACAATCTTTCGATTGAGAATTTTCCGTATCATAATGTCTTCCAGAACCTCACCGGAAATATATTCCCTTACATAATAGACCTTTCCGTTCTTGTCGAAAAAGTCATAAACACAAGGTATGTGTGGGTTGCTGAGCTGTTGAAGCGTCCTGAACTCCCGCTCGAACATAAACCTGACCTCGTTAAAACGTTCGTAATTGTCAATTGTCCCTTTTGATTCCTTGATGACGAGCGGCTTATTGATTACTTCATCAGGATTTTCACTGACATAATTATCCCTGGCCAGGTATATTACCGAGAATCCACCCTCTCCCACCTTGTCCTCAATTCGATACCTGTCTTTTAATATGTACCCGGGCTCAAGATTTGCAGACATATTATCATATCCTGGTTATAGTTTTTTAATTAGTATGTATTCAGCCCCATTCTGTAGGAGGGGTTTCCCAACCCCAATTTCATGGCGTTCCCATGCTGGTCAGGAGACCAGCCTCCACCCAAATTTAATGGAATTTGTAATTGTCTGAAGTGCTAACTTTATTAAAAACTCTGTGTCCTCTGTGGTAAAAAAACATATGGGCTTAAAAGTATCTATTTACTTATCACCGAGGTCAATCTTTGTACTTTGAAAAATACTCCCGGACTATTGCTGACGTCAATCCCGCTTGCCAACATCTCCCATACAATTGTTCCGTCAGGTGTAACCTCAAACATTGTTGACTCATGTAAATCGGTGCGAACGGATACGAAGAGGGTGTTCCCATTTGGCAGCCTGTTTGCATCACGGGTTGTACGCATATTCTCCCGGGCGTATGTCCATACCGTTTCTCCTGTGGTCCGGTCAATCTCTACCCCTATATATGGAGAATCATGCTGAAGCGCTACTATCAAATGATTGTTCGCGAGTATCTTGGGTTCATGAGGATCGACAGTCTCACCGAATATAGACCAGTCAAACTCCCATACCACATCACCGTTAGAATCAACCTCCGTAGTCAGATTGAAATTCCTCAAACTCACAAGGGTGTTACCATTCGACATTCTCGTTACCGCATTGGCGTGAGTCCAACCCCCATCCCAAATTCCGATGTAGGGATCCTTGTAATAATCCTCGCCGGCAAACCAGGACCATACCAGATTCCCCTGGTAATCAACTTCTTTTGTCTGGGCGTCATCCACGGTATCATTGTTTCCAAAATTATAAACCGTATTCCCGTTGGAAAGCCTGTCTGCATCATGGCTTACTTTCTTGTCCAGATGCTCCCATATTACATTTCCGCTCCCGTCGATTTCACGGATGCCATAACCGGGAAGAACTATAAGTATATTCCCGTTATCCAGCAATTCCGCATCAAACCCGGGCTGTGTATATGAACTTACATCCGCGGGAAGGACATATTCCCATACGACATTTCCCTGCATATCCACCTGCACGACACGGGGACCATTCCCGGAATATGGGAACAGAGTGTATCCATTGTATGCCTGGGATTGATCGTATGTAATAACGTTGAGCCCGGTTGAGGTGGGCGTGGGTGTGGGCGTTGTTGTTGGTGTTGTTGTAGCTGTGGGGGTTGTTGTTGGTGATGTTGTGCCACCTCCGCCACTACTCCCGGAGCATCCAACCAGGACGATGGCCGGGATGGACAGGATTAAAAACAGAACCATCAGAATTCTTATTTCTCTTTTCATTATGCAACCTCCACAATGAGCTTATTCTTTCTGGAATAAGAAAATATATTCGTGCTTAAAAAGATAAAACCCACCCACAAGCGCCCTGTATCTCCATAGCTCTTTCTGATTTCTCTTTCCCTTTGTTTCCTGAAAATTCTTGACGACTATGCTCTTAAGTTTATAAAACCCGGAGCTTAAAATTCTCTGCATCGCATAAAATCCCAGTGGAATCCATTCTCCGCCCGTGTATTTATCGCCGATTACAAGGCACATATAACGCCCGTTTTCAAGTGCAGGGGCGGAATTTCGAACTATCATATCCATACGATCCAGGAAGTCATCGACGCTTGCGGCATTGGACAGGTCTTCCCCGTTCTCACTGAATTTTATTATGTCATAATATGGTGGGTGCATTACAATCAACTGTACTTTTTTTATTCCCCGCTCGTCAAGTACTTTTTTATAATCAATAGTTGCAGAATTTGCTTCAATAACATCGGTTTTTACATCAAAAGGATTCTCCTGGCTTTCAACAACGAATCTGGAGTTTTTTGCCGCTTCGGGGTTCAACTCAATCCCTACTCCATTCCTTCCAAGGCGGCGGCATTCAATCATAGTTGTGCCGCTTCCGGAAAAAGTATCCAGGACATATTCCCTTTGCTTTGTGAATCGCAACATCATCTGCTGGGGAATCTGGGGGATGAAATTGCCCCAGTAGGAGGCCATATGATTTCCCGCCCTGCTTCTCTTCTTCTCGATCCATAAGCTGTCGGTATTGACATGGTTATACTCTTTCCACCGGTTCAGGTTGATGTCGTTTACCTTTCCTGTTTTTATTTTCAGGGTCGATTTCTTCAACCTTTTCAGGTAATACCTGGTTCTGTCGAGACTGAAAGTGTCAAAAATCTGTTGCAGATTACCTATGAAAACTTCCGGGTCTATCCTGTAACATTTGCCGTTGGTTAATATGGATGTATCCGCAGTCCAGGGGTTGTTTAAAGGATCTTCCCGAATAGTAGATAAAAGCTTTTGTACCTCATCCCTTATATCATTCAAGTTTGCTCTGGAAATGATATAATCAATTGTATCGGCAAGTTTATCCTTATCAAGACAAATTTTTACGGATTCATCCGTGAATGAAAATTCCAACACTTCATAATTGTTTTCCATATTACATGCCACCATATCAATAAATTTCATGATATATTTCTCAATAAAAGTGAAAATTCCTCTTTTTAATTATTCCATGATTGAATAATATGTAATCATGACATGATTTTAACATGTTATATTGGGGCAACTCCCGATAAGAAATGCAGGAATTTTTGCCGCTAAGGAAATGAGGAAATAAGGATTACGGAGGACAGAGACTGGATCTCGTTTCCCATCTCCCGCCTCCAACCCTGTAGGAGGGACGTCCCCGTCCCGATAAACGGACCTAACATTGTCGATTATAATCATTATTAATATTTATCGCCCACAAATCAAAGGAGGGAAGTTACCTTATTCAGTGAATTTTATTTTAAATGGAGTGAGTAATTGTTGCAAGATAGAAAATCAAATATTCACATATTTATGTTGATATTATTAACGCTTGCTTTGATTTTGGTCGGATGTAAGGATGAGAAAAATGGGGGATCCGGCGATAATAAAAATGACAACAAGAGCAAAGACCTCAAGGTTGCTTTTGTATATGTGGGGATTATTGGCGATGCGGGATGGACTTTTACACATGATCAGGCAAGGATACAGTTAGAAAGGGATTTTCCCAATATAAAAACATCATATGTCGAATCGGTGAAAGATGGTGCGAGCTCAAAAAAAGTATTCGAGAAGCTGGCAAAAGACGGGAATGATCTAATTATCGGAACATCCCTTGATCATGAAGAGAATATGCTGGAAACCGCCAAATTATTTCCCGGTGTTAAGTTTTTGCATTGCTCCGGCAGTAAGATCTCGAATAATATGGGAACTTATTTCGGGAAGATGTACCAGGCACGATACCTCACGGGCCTTGTCGCCGGAAACATGACTGATACCAACAAAATCGGATATGTAGCCGCCTATCCTGTTCCCGATGTAATAAGGGGTATAAACGGGTTTACGGTAGGAGTCAGGAAAGTCAATCCTTCTGCAAAAGTATTCGTGGTCTGGACAAACACGTGGTTTGATCCCCTCAAAGAAAGGAAGGCGGCGGAATATTTGCTTGACAGGGGATGTGATGTACTCGCCCAGCATCAGGATTCGCCGGCATCCCAATTAACCGCCAGGGAATACGGGAAATTCTGCATTGGGTATAATTGTGACATGAGTATATTTGCACCCAATGTACATCTTGTCTCACCGATCTGGCGATGGGGTGTTTATTACGAAAAGGCAATAAAAAATATTGAAAATGGAACCTGGAGACCTTCAAGATACTGGGGAGGCATGAAGGAGGGAATTGTGGATATATCACCGATTGGGGAAATGGTGCCAAAACACATAAGAGAACAGGTGGAACAGGAAAGAAAGGACATAATTTTTGGAAGAACCAGGATTTTTGAAGGGCCTATAAGGGATAACAAGGGTAAGATTATCTACATGATGGGTGAGAACCCGGATGATAATGAGCTGTGGAATATGGACTTTTTTGTCGAAGGAGTTGTTATTAAAGACAGAAAGGCAAACAAGGTAATAAAAAAGAAAAAGAAGTAATTCCAATGGCAGGCTATAAAATGAGGAAAGACCATTCAAACAAAAAAGCATACACATTGATTGAAATAATTATTGCAATGGCGATATTTATGGTATTTATCGGCGCTGTTCTGGGTCTTTATATTCACGCGGTCAGAAAATATAGTTTCCTGGAATCCAGGACAGGGGCAAGAGGACACCTTGACGATGCCAGAATCGGGTTGGATAGGATGTCTAAAGATCTGAAAAAAGCCAATTTTATTCTCTACCCGGATGAAGCCGTCCTCCGGGGGCAGGGAAGCTCCATAATCGTCTTTTCTTCACTTGAAACCAGGCGGGTGGGGGCGACATCCACAAATATATTCGGAATCAGGCAGGAGAATAACACAGTCGAATTTTTAATGTTGAGTTCCGATTACGACCTTGATCCCGAAGACCCCGGGACAACACCTGAAGTTATTATGAGTCAGGTTATATATAGAAGAGTGATATCCCAAAACATACAATCCATTGGATTTTACCAGGACGATAGCCGCAGACCGCAGTTGGTTACTATTCGATTGCAAACATTAGAAATAAAAGGGAATCAGGTTACATTGATGACAAAGATATTTATAAGGCACTGATTTGTGTTGATCAGATTATTTCTCCCAGCATTTTCTCGGTGCGAGAATTCAGGTAGGCGGATATCAACAGGAGCACAAATACTACCGGTATAAAGAGATACACAACAAATGTGAGTGGATAATTACCCAGGAATTTCATGATAAAATGGGGGTAATATGCCATCTCCCCGAAGTTATTTGTCAGGAGTATCAGTTGCACCTGTATGAATATGAATGCCGGAATAATAAAGATCGAACTTCTTTCTATCCAGGTAAAGAGCTTTGAGATTCCGTAGATTTCTTTACCTTCATCCCCGTTACCCGATTTTGATCTTGCCTTATGATAAGCTTCCCGTGCCGATATATATATGCGGTGAGATATGATATAACACCCTGCGGCGAGATCCAGCGCAAGTATGATCAGGATAAGCGTGGGGTGAATTCCCGATATGGGTGAGACAATAAAAAGAATCAGGAAACCCGTGAGAAGAAACTTGAGGAAATGGACGAACACATGCATGAATTTCCCCCAGACTATCTTGCCGGGCTCCAGTAAAGTTGTCATGACGGTTTCAAAGACGCCGTTCTTCAAATCCCTTGTAAATGAGTTAAAGCCTTCCCATATAACGGCAATCATCAAGCTGCATAGAAAAACAGACTCAGTGAGAATAAGCCCAAAAACCTGCAACCATACTCCACTGTCCTCCATATACCTGTGACGCACCAGATATACGCCAAAAGGAATGACGAGCAAGGTTATTACCACACCCCAGAATTGAATCCATCTCTCACTTGTCATACTCTCCTCGTCCCTCTGCGCCTGAATCTTTTGCCTTTCATACCTGATGGAATCAAGGAAGTAGATGGGATTTTTTTTGAAAAATTTATCAACGAAGTCAATTTTGAACATTTTTACACCCCGCAAGAAGCAATTATGTTTCTTTATAAATGTAAACACCCCGGAATATCATTTGTTCATTTTGTGTATTCATTCACCGTAAAGACCACAAAGACTGCAAATACTACATAAGTATTACCCTTTTTGATCTGCGGCGAAACGCCGCAGCCACCAACATTGTTATAAAGGTGGGGTGGCAGAGTATGTCAATGCTCGGAGCCCTTAAAGCATCAAGAGATCTTACGAGAAATTTATGGTACTTCTCAAAAAAAGTTTCTCTCTTTCCCACCTCTCATCTGAGAATGTCGAATAAGCAGGATTGACAGGGAGGAGGGCATGTATGTTTTGTCTTCCTCATTTTGCATAACTCCTGCTCTGCATACATCCTTCCTACTCCTCCATATCCTCTCTCACCCCTGCATAGTCTCCCCTGGCTTCACCCGACTGATACTCATATTTCATAAGCGTCATTCCGTAACTTTTCTTCATCCCAAACCTGCTGTAGTAATCCTGCAATTCCTCATCGCAACATAAATCGATTTCATATATATTACTAAATTTTTTGAACACACTGCGGATTAGCTCCGAGCCTATTCCCAGCTTCTGATATTCCGGCAAAACTTCGAGCAACGGGATATAGACGGTTAAGACATTGTCGGTCAAACATGTTATAAAGCCTACAACTCGATTGTTTTCATCGTCTATGGCAACTACAAAATAGCCGCTGTTTTTTAATATATTTAATAAAACCTGAGAGGATGGTGGATTCGGCCAGCCAATGAAAAAACCTGTGAGATTTTCAACTTTAACATCTTCAATTGAATTGGAATAAATAATCATTACATCCCCGTTTAAACAAAAATTACGTGACCCCTTTATCCCTTTAAACTCTGTGTTCTCTACGAACTCTGCGGTGAAAGTTTCCCGAAATAAATAAAGACCGCGCATCCAATCTTCGATAATGACAAACCCGGCGTTACCGGGCCAGTTAGCTCCAACCAGGTAGTTCTCCGGCACACAAGAGGTCTTGTTTAGGGCTGCTCCGTTCCCGTCCTGACCCGGTTCACAAGTTCCTGTTGCGGAGAGCCCGACCTTCAACACCACTTCTCCCGGGCTGTCCCGACCAAGCAAAACCTCAGATGGACATCGACCCTGCTATGGAGGGTTATGCAGGCTACAGGGCACCCCCGGCTCCCCGTCTTAGCGCGGTCAAAAATATCTGAATCTTTTACATTATACCTGAGTTAAGTTATCATAAAACATCGTATTTGTCAATAGAAATTTTGTATATATTCAGGTCCCTCCATGAAAGCTAATCTTTGATGACATTTTTTTTCACCGCAGAGAGCACGGAGGGTTCAAGGGATTGACAGATCAACTTGTTGGATACAGTTTTATTTCATGGAATTATATTTGCTAAAACTGATTATCCATTTTACTCCGCAAAATAGAGGTTACTACCGTACACATATCGAA
>JAIORV010000208.1 GCA_021107945.1 Vulcanimicrobiota bacterium
CGGCATTTAAAGGAATATTTTTTAGGAAAAGCTTGACTT
This sequence comes from Vulcanimicrobiota bacterium, assembly GCA_021107945.1. GTDB lineage: Bacteria > Vulcanimicrobiota > JAJTBE01 > JAJTBE01 > JAJTBE01 > JAIORV01. The sequence goes on from JAIORV010000208.1 coordinate 40, forward strand.
GTCCATAACATGACAACATTCTTGTGCCATTTCTGCGTAAGTCCTGCAGATCTATAGTGCAAGATAAACGGATAATCATGGCTAAATATCTACAGCCTCTACACTCTTGAAGTTGAATTTGAAGGAGTTGATGGAGCCTGCGGGGAGTTCCAGTGAGGGGGAGATGAAGACGGGGATTTCCTTTCTCCTCTTTATCCGATAGTCGCTATGATCTTTGAAATGCTCCAGGAAGAAACTTCCGACATCGAAGCTATCTGCGTTCCTTACCCAAATCTCGTCATAATCAAAGGGTTTCCCGAATTTAAACCAGTTGACAAGGATCCTGGAATCCTGAATCTGATGGATCTCTTCCATGTCCTTATCCATAACCGCTATTATTTTACCTATGTTTTCAATAGCGGAGTCTCCCCAGCATTCATTGCAGGCGATGTAAGAGCGGTTGATCTTCATTAACATAAATATTTTAAATTTTGTGAACCGGCAGTAGCAGTCAGGGCAGATAAGACCGTCCTCCCGGGGGATTGAGTTCTTGTTCTTTTCTATAATATTTTTAATGATTTCTATTGCTTTCTTTTTTGGATTGAAATATCCTTGAAATTTATCCCAGCTTTTTTTGGGGAGATCCTTATAAGCCCATTTGAGAGGTTCAATTGCACTTGTCCCTATTTTTATCAGAGCTTCGGCGACAGCCTTTCTAACATCAGAATCATCATCTTTCAAAGCAGTAATAAGACCTTCCACTGCTCTTGGGTCACCAATCTTACCCAGAGCTTCGGCGGCACTACTTCTAACAAAATATTCATCATCTTTCAAAGCAGTAATAAGAGGTTCCACTGCTCTTGGATCACCAATATTGCCCAGAGCATAGGCGGCAGCCTTTCTAACATCATATTTATCATCTTTCAAAGCAGCAATAAGAGGTTCCACTGCTCTTGGGTCACCAATATTGCCCAGAGCTTCGGCGGCAGCCTTTCTAACATCCGAATCATCATCTTTCAAAGCAGTAATAAGAGGTTCCACTGCTGGAGCACCTATATTAACAAGCTTTGACCATTCTTTCTTGGCAATTAAAAAAGATATTTGAATATTCAAATCATTGGGAAGACCTATTTTCTCAATAGCTTCGGCGGCAGCATATCTAACATCGGAATCTCTGTCTTTCAGAGTGGATATAAGAGGTTCCACTGCTGGAGCACCAATCTTGACCAGAGCTTCGGCAGCAGCCTTTCTAACATACTCTCTATCATCTTTCAAAGCAGTAATAAGGGGTTCCACTGCTCTTTTATCACCAATATCACCCAGAGCTTCGGCGGCAGCCTTGCGAACACCCCATTCATAATCTTTCAAAGCGGTAATAAGAGGTTCCACTGCTCTTGGGTCACCAATCTTGCCCAAAGCTTCGGCGGCAGCATTTCTAATATCGGAATTTCTGTCTTTCAGAGTGGATATAAGAGGTTCCACTGCTCTTGGGTCACCAATCTTGCCCAGAGCTTCGGCGGCAGCTTTTCTAACCCAATCTTCTTTGTCTTTCAAAGCAGTAATAAGAGGTTCCACTGCTTTTGGGTCACCAATATTACCCAGAGATTCGGCGGCATCATAGCGAACACTCCGTTTATCATCTTTCAAAGCAGTAATAAGAGGTTCCACTGCTTTTGGGTCACCAATCTTGCCCAGAGCATAGGCGGCAGCCTCTCTAAAGTGGGAATTTCTGTCTTTTAGGATGGATATAAGAGGTTCTACTGCTGGATCCCCTATATTAACAAGCTTTGACCATTCTTTCTTGGCAATTAAAAAAGATATTTGAATATTCAAATCATTGGGAAGACCTATTCTCTCAATAGCTTCATTGGCAGTATTTCTAACATCAAAATCATCATCTTTCAAAGCAGTAATAAGAGGTTCCACTGCTCTTGGGTCACCAATCTTGCCCAGAGCTTTGGCGGCAGCCCATCCAAAACCCGATTTCAAAGCAGTAATAAGACCTTCCACTGCTCTTGGGCCACCAATCTTGCCCAGAGCCTCGGCGGCAGCATGACCAACCGTCCAATCTCCGTCTTTCAAAGCAGTGGTAAGAGGTTCCACTGCTCTTGGGTCACCAATCTTGCCCAGAGCTTCGGCGGCAAACTTTCTATCGCCGGGATATTCGTCTTTCAGAGCGGATATAAGAGGATACACTGCTCTTGGGTCACCAATCTTGCCCAGAGCTTCGGCAGCAGCCCATCCAAAACCCGATTTCAAATCAGTAATAAGAGGTTCCACTGCTCTTTTGTCACCAATATTACCCAATGCTTCGGCGGCATATATACTAACCAACTTTTCTTTGTCTTTCAAAGCAATAATAAGAGGTTCCACTGCTCTTGGGTCACCAATCTTGCCAAGAGCCTCGGCGACATATTTTATAGCCCACTCTTCTTTGTCTCTCAAAGCAGTAATAAGAGGTTCCACTGCTGAAACACCAATCTTGCCAAGAGCCTCGACGGCATATTCACTAACCACCTCTTCATTGTCTTTCAAAGCAGTAATAAGAGGTTCCACTGCTGAAACACCAATCTTGCCAAGAGCTTCGGCGACATCTATTCTAAGAGTCCAATCAAAATCTTTCAAATCTTTCAAAGCTGAAATCAATCCATCAACATCTTTTCTGTTCTTCATATGTTCAACATCTCTGTATGTGAAACCCATTCCCTTTGACTCCTTTCTCGGAAAAATAATACAATGACCACTCCAATATATTCTTAACATGAGTTACGCATTATGTCATTCCTTCGCGGAGCCTGCCCTGGAGCTCTGCGAAGGATTCAGGACAGGCTCTGAGCGAAAAACCAATGGCTTCGCTTGTCATAGCATACTCCTGAGCGGAAAACCGATAACATTGCTTTTACACAAAAACCTTTCTCGAGAGCGGGATTTCCATACCTCCAATAACATAAATCGGCGAAGGATCTCTACTCACTATATACAGCATCTCCAAAATACCAGGGAGATTCTTCGCTGTGTTATTCTTTGGGCATTAACATACTCCCATCCCTGAGAAAGTCATCGGAGTAAATAAACTCTCTCGTGATTCGCTCAGAATGACAGTCCTCACTTCTCATTTTGCGTAAGTCTTATTCTTAAATATCATTTTGTATTCTTTTATATTCAATCCTAAAAGTATGACGATGAAAATTTTTTATTTCTTGCATGAATTTTTCAATGGGTCGGGAATGATCTCCTGTGGAATTGAAGACAGGAGATGGTAGAAATTGAAAAACATAAAGAAGGACTTCAGTATATCCGACGAGGAGGTTGATTTTCTTGAGGGCAAGCTGAGAAGCCTGCAGGGAGCGGAAAACCAATGGCTTCGCTTGTCATCCTGAACGGAAAACCGATAATATTGCTTTTACACATAAACCTTTCTCAAGAGCGGGATTTCCATACCTCCAATAACATAAATCAGCGAAGGATCTCTTGAATAATTGCCTGCAGGAGATCCTTCGCTGTGTAATACATCGGAGATATGCAAAATATGTTCTTGCCAGGATTTATTTAGTAAAGTGAAAGATCGTATTCCGCTCAGAGCCTGTCATGGGCCCTTCGCAGAGCTCCAGGGCAGGCTCCGCGAAGAAATGACATGGTGGTGGGGGCTGAACAGTAACAAGTATAATATCCATGTGCGAAAGGTGACGACTTGTCAATGCTTCGCAAAGATATATCAATAAAAATACAAAAATATTATAAATGACAAGCGTTCAAATACGCATTATTTATCATTGAAGAAAGTTCACCATAAAAGACAAAAGGATTAAATCCGAAATCAGTGAATATCTGTGTGATTATTTATTCTATAAAGGAATCCGGGATGGCCGGGTAGGTTAGTCCCGATATTGAAGCAAGATACAAACAAATGAAGCTTCATAGTCCTATAAAATATAATGAGCCAAAAAGGACAGATAGTATGTAGGGAGGAGCCAATCCCTTATCAACATTCGGCAACTTCCGACAATATTTAGAATCGTCGGGAATGAGTTTTTTATTGCAGGCCCTCTGATTTAGCTCGCTATTGCGGGGAACCGTCCATCAGCAAAGATTAGAAGGTTCCGTCAATATGAATACTTTGAATTTGGATGGTAGTACCGGGAAAAAGCTGTTGAGACAGATTCAAAGACAAGTTGGCAAAAGAGAGTATTATAAATGGGTCAATAATCCGGGTAAAGACGGGATGATTAATTCATTCACAGCAAAAAAACCGTTATCGAGTGCATTCTGCGGTGTCTTTGTCCCGGAAGGATATGAATTGGAAACGCACAAGAGCGGTGATTTCAAATGATATCAGGAGAACTCTTATGCCGGGAGACAAATTGGATAATAAAAAATGATGGGGAGATTATTGATAAAATAGCAAATGTTCAGTCCCCCCCTTGCAGGAGTGGCATCTTGCCAAGAAAATCGAGCCTGGAAGGCTCTCCTACAGTGAGAGGTCTGAATAGTATCATAAAATAAGGCGGTGAAATCTTGATGAGAGCGTCAGACATGGATGAAAATACTAAAAGAGCGATATTAAATAAGGTTCGGGACGAAGTCGGCTCGTACAAGTATTCGGAAATGGTTGATAAGATTGGAGAAGATGGACTGATTGATTTACTCTTAATGAGCGCGGAGAGGGAGAAAAGCGGTAGCTCAAGTTCCAGCTCGGGTTCAAGTTCCAGTTCAAGTGATAGTTCGGGCTGTTTCGAGGGCGCCGTGGGAGTTGTCGGCGGCATAGCTCTAATCTATGGAATCTTTAGACTCGTTGTCTGGCTGTATGGCGGTGTTGCGCAATGGTGGAGCTGGTTATGGGGGCATTTTTGATAATCTGAAAAACATTCGGATAATTGGCCTCGGAAAAAACAGGAGTTTATAGATAGAAGAAAGGAGGCGTATATAAAATGAGCTCGGGTAACTCCGAATGGGAAGACATAAAGGAAGAATTTATAACAGGAATAGGAGGAAATATACTTCTTGGGTTGTTTATTCTTGCAATCTGGCTGATCTGTAAGCTCGTCGCCTGGCTGTATGGCGGTGTAGCGCAATGGTGGGACTGGCTATCGGGGCATTTTTGATAGGAATAAGATTCATCATAAGTTTATCCCGAAAAAATGGAAATTAAAAATCAACTGGAATGAAGGGATTGAATTGAAATGGATGATGATACCGTCGGCGGTTGCGGCTGGGTTTTATTGTTTTTAATAGTCTATGGGCTCTAGAAACTCGTTGTCTGGCTGTATGCCGATGTACTGGCCTATGTACAGCATGCAGTTGTCTGGTGGTATGGCGCTGTGTCGCAATGGTGGGGCTGGTTATGGGGGCATTTCTAGGGGTATGGAAGTCTATCGGGTTTTGCTTTTTAAAACGGGAAATCATTAATTGACACATTGGGGAGGAGTCAAGATGAGAGCTTCCGATATGGATAAAAACCTTAAAAGAGTGATATTAAATAAGATTCGAGACGATGTCGGCTCATACAAATATTCAGAAATGGTTGATCCGATTGGAGAAGATGGGCTGATCGATTTACTTTTATTAAAGGCGGAGAAAGAGCGAAGCGGAGGCTCAGGTTACAGTTCCGGATCATACAGCACAACCGGAACCAGGCGGGAAAGTGTGTGGGAAAAGGCATTAGAAACGACATTTACTGTTATAGGTAGTGGGATTTGGATATGGATTTCTTTCATTTTATCAGGGGGGTGGATGGGTTTTGCCTTAGTTATCGGTATATTTCTTCTGGTATTCCTTGGCACTGCGCTTTTCCACTCTATTGGAATGCTTAAGGCAGTGAGTACCGCGCTGATGTGGATTGCTTCTACTGCTGTGATCATCGTTGCCATATGGGGAATCGGTTACGTTATATGGAAAGGAGGACCATGGGTTGTTCAGGGCGTGAAGCAGTGGTGGGCCTGGTTGGGAGGACATTTTCAATAACCTGAAAAACATTCGGATAATTGGCCTCTGGAAACAGGAGTTTATAGAGAGAAGAAAGGAGGCGCATATTAAAATGAGCTCAAATAACCCCGGATGCAAAGACAGTATATTACAATATTTATTTAATTGTTTGTTTTTTCTTGCGATCTGGCTGATCTGGAAACTCGTTGTCTGGCTATATGGCGGTGTAGCGCAATGGTGGGACTGGTTGTCGGGGCATTTTTAGTAGGAATAAGATTCATCATAAGTTTATCCCGAAAAAATGGGAATTAAAAATCAACTGGAATGAAGGGATTGAATTGAAATGGATGATGATATCGTCGAAGGTTGCGGATCTTGGTTAGGTCTCTTAATAATCTATGGGCTCTGGAAACTCGTTGTCTGGCTGTATGGCGGTGTTCAGCTATGGTGGGTATGGCTTGTGGAGCATTTTTGATTCTCAATCATTCATGTCAATTAAAATTATTCAACGTGGTGTGCAAATTGTCATTTTGAGCGGATCGCGAGAAACTTGTTTTAATCCGACGACTCTCTCAAAGATGGGATTGTGTTGATGTTCGAGGATTTACATAACGAAGAATCTGAACCCAAACGATGTAGAGGGGCAGGTATCGAGAATAAGGAGGACTATTTTAAATTGGAATTTTAATAAAACCGCAAATCTGCAAAGAACGCAAATAAAATTATTTTTGACCTTTGTGGTCTTTGTGGTCTTTGCGGTGAAAAAAATGTCATCAATAACTGAAAATAGCTGATAGGGGGAAGTATAAATATGGCCGGAAAAAACGAGAAAAAAAAGGAAACCTTCATCGCAAGTGCATTTGGGGAATTCAGGAAAAACATCGGGCATGGCTTCAAGCGTTCCACAAAGATATGGCGAAGCGCAAGCGACTTTGTAAATAATCTCACGAGTGGAATTAATGAATTCCTGAGCGAAAATACATGGCCCGTGATCATCACTCTTGCCATAATTATATTTGTGGGACTCCTGGTGTTCTTCATCTCTGACTGGGCTCGGGGCAAGGTGCAGGGAAATGCCTTTCAGACGGGTGTGGGGGGCTTAATCGGCGGGGCCCTGATGGGAATAATCATCGCCCCGATAATTGCCGGGATAATATACATTTCAGCTTTTTTACTAAATAAGCTTTTCATGGTTATCTCCCCGGTTATCCTGTTCCTACCGGTTATCCTGTGGACGCCCATATATGCCCTTGCACAGATGATAATTGTCCTTGCAAAGTTATTGCTTTTAATCCCCCTGTTCTTTCTCTTTCTTATCAGTCGCGGCATTCAATTATACAGGAGGATTTTCTATACATGCCCGTATCGGGAATGCTATTACCGCGGTCTGCCCAATTATGAATGTGATAGTGATAAATGTGGCGAAAGTAATCCGAAATTATGGCCGAATTTCTACGGACTTCTATGGCACGATTGTGTAAATTGCGGAAAATCGCTCCCGACACTTGATATCCTGGGAAGAAACAAGTTGAAAATGAGATGCGGTGGTGACGATTGTGATAGGCCTCTTGAAGGAAAACATGGGGGTAGGGCGCCTGAAAAACTTGTCGCCATCGCCGGCGGCCCCGGAAGCGGAAAAACATGCTATCTGTATATGGCGATAGACGAGATTATTAATGGAAATGGTAAGAGCGGGAAACAAATCCGGGGAGAAATTGACATAAAAGCTCAGAGAGAAGAATTTGGCGATGGGTGGGAAGGGCTTGAATGTGGAATTGAGTTGGCAAAAACAACTGAAGTAAAAAAAGCTTTCCTGTTATATGCCGGAGTGGGGCGAAAGAAATTTCAGTTATACTTGTATGACGCTCCGGGGGAAGAATTTGAATCCATCAGTGGAATGACAGAGAAGCAATACTTTCCCATGCTGGAGGGATTTATTCTCATGGTGGATCCCCTGAGTTTTGAAGATGTGAGAAAAAGATCGGGTGAATTGGACTATCAACCCGTGCCCCTTCAGGAAGTTGTAAGCTCAATTCTTGCATCTTTTTCTGGAGAGCGTACCGGAGAAAATAAGTTTAAAATGCGTGTTGCGGTTGTTATTTCAAAAGCGGATATGGATTGTGTAAAGGAGCAAATCGGTGAAAATATGTCAGGGGACGCCTGCCGTGATGCGATTGAAAGCTGGGGAGGCGGAAATGCCGTTCGCATTATTGAACACAACTTTGAGACTGTAAAATATTTCGCCTGCTCACCCCTTGGGAGGGCATATGATCTAAAAAACAAGAAGCCCTTCAGGGGATATGGGATACTGGAGCCGCTGGATTGGGTGCTGTCAGATGGAAAAAGGAAGGAGGATTGATCCTATAGTGGATCGGTCCAGTGAGTATTTATGAATATGAAAGAATACTTCGTGTATATTATGACCAATAAGTCAAGGACACTTTATACCGGGGTGACAAATGACCTTGAACACCGCGTATTTGAGCATAAACATAAGCCTAATTCTGGTTCCACAAGCAAATATAATATCAAAAAGCTTATATATTTTGAGCAATTCTGTGACATTAATGAGGCAATTTACCGTGAGAAGCAGATTAAAGGATGGTTGCGCACAAAAAAGATTGCGTTGATTGAATCGTTTAATCCTGAATGGCGCGATTTGAGTGAGGATTGGCTTGAAAGTGATCCTTCGTTGTGATCATTGTTATGATCATTATTGAGGAGATCCTTCGCTGTGGAAGACATCGGAGGAATGGTATGCTTGTTCTTGCCGGGGTTGATCGGGTAAAGTAAGGTGATCGTGTTTCGCTCAGTATGACAGCCTGTATGCGATTACTTATTAAAGACAGCCCCTGCAAATTGTCATTCTGAGCGGATCACGAAAGACTTGCTTTATTCCGGGGACTTTCTCAAAGACGGGATTATATTGATGTTCGAGGATTAACAAAGCGAAGAATCTCGACCCCCGTTAGTATGGAGGAAGCAAATCTTGGCAATGGTGGAAGAAGCAAATCTCGATAAAAATGAGGATTGCTTTAAGAGAGAACCCGGGAGAAGAGATCCTTCGCTGATTTTTTCATCGGAGGTAAGGAAGGCTCTCTCCTGCCGTGGTTGATCCAGTAAGGTAAGTTGATCGTATTCCACTCAGGATGACAGCCCATGGGGATCGTCTTTGAGGAGATCCTTCGCTGTGGAAGACATCGGAGGAATGGTATGCTTGTTCTTGCCGGGGTTGATCGGGTAAAGTAAGGTGATTGTGTTTCGCTCAGGATGACAATTTAACATATTTCTTTCCTGGAAATGGGCGAATCCTGATTGAGGTTTTTTGAAATAAGTATGGTGATTTTATGCATCTTATAAAGGAAGTTGTCTGAATAATACAAAGTTACTATTGCAATATCCAGGGTAAAATTGAGAATTATTGGAGTTTATTCTAATGGCCGGAAGGACTCGAAATAAAAAAGAGACATTCATCGATAAGGCGTTCAGGGAATTCAAGGAGAATGTCGTCAGGGGATTTACACTGGCGAATAAGGTAGGGGGAAATGTCTTTAGTTTTTTCTTCGAAAGACTTCTTGGTTCTTCGCTGTTTACTATGGGTAGCATTTTAGATTGGGAAGTCTTTTTATCAAGTTTAAAAGAACCTGATATTCCAAAAAAACAAATATTGGATCTTTTGGATGAAAAAACCAAGAGAATAATTGACTCCTGGAATCCAGGTGAAGACATCAACAGAGAATTAAAAGAGTTGATTGTAAGTGGATTAAACCAGGTTTTAGAAAAAGAAGAGTTTTATAATGGGAATACATTTTCAAGCTTAGAACTTAATAAGGAAGGAAAAGAACTTTTACAAAGAGGACTTAAGGATCTGAAAAGTTGGGAGATAATTAGATTTAATCGTTTCGTATTTGAGTCCATTTACCCGCGCCTAATAGCGAAGAGAAGCCAAAATCGTCTGAATATAGTATTATATGTAATTTTGGCTATTAGTGTGATTGGTGGAATCCGTGGCGGAATACTTGGAATCGTAAGAGAATTAGAGAGAGGTACTAATTGTTTCCTGGCAGTTTTTTCGTGTATCCTCCTACTTCTGATCTTAATACCCATTGGAATACTTCTTCTCATAATAGGGACAGCGATTATCATAATAGGTGCAGCGATTATTTCGTGGTTGGTAGTATTCCTATTATCTCTGATCTACTCTCTTATACGGTTAGTAATACAAATAATAATTGCGCCATTAAAGTTGCTTCCCCTAATCCCCCTCTCCATCTTCGTCCTCTTCACCCACCTTATACACACCCAAAAGAAAATTTATCATACATGTCCTTATTGCTCTTACCGGGGTTTGCCTTCATATGAATGCCCCGAATGCGGTGAATTCAATAAAAATATCCAGCCGAACATATACTACGGCCTCCTTCATCATGACTGCACAGGTTGTGGAAAGTCTCTTCCAACTCTAAATGTCCTGGGCAGAAATAAGATGAAACAGAGATGCGCCAAATGTGGAAAACTCATTCTGGAAAAGCACGGGGTTCCTTTGCCGGAGAGGTATGTGGCGATTGTGGGTGGGCATAGAAGCGGGAAAACTTCTTATCTCATTATGGCTGTTGATGAGATCACAAATGTAAATAAAGAAGAAAAAATGAAGATTAAAGGCGAAATTGAAATAGAAACACAGAAGGATAAGCTCGGGCAAAAATTGAAGAAACTATCCAGGGGCATTCCTTTAGATAAAGATGAAGAAATAACTGAACCCTTTTTGTTATATGCAGAAGTAAATGCAAGGAAGTGCCTGATATATTTATACGATACACCGGGGGGGAAATTTGAAACATTCAGTTCAATGAGTGAGAAACATTATTTTACTCTCCTGGGAGGACTTATCCTCCTGGTGGATCCATTGAGCTTTAAATCTGTAAGAGCAGGTTTCAACGGGTTGGATTATCAGCCCACGCCTCTTCAGGATGTGGTAAACTCTATTCTGCATGCGGCATCTTCAGGAATTCCTCTTAAAAAAAGCGGGAAGTTCAAAATGCATGTTGCAGTTGTTATTTCAAAGGCGGATATGGAATGCGTCAGTGAGATAATCGGGGATAAGTTAACAGAGACCGCCTGCCGTGAAGCGATTATGGAATGGGGAGGCGAGAGTGCCATCCGGTCGATTGAGTTGAGGTTTGAAAATGTTGAGTATTTTGCATGCTCACCCCTGGGAAGGGAGCATGATCCACAAAACCACGAGCCATTCAGGGGATACGGGATAATTGAGCCGCTGGATTGGGTGTTGTCGGATGGAAAGAAATGATTATGAGAAAAATAAATATTACTGTTCAGACCCCTCGCTGTAGGAGAGGCTTCCAGCCTCGATCTTCGTGGCAAGATGCCACTCCTCCAAAGGGAGACCGAATATTTACAAATAAATATTGCAATATCCGGGGTAAAATTGAGGATTATGGGAGCTTATTCTAATGGACGGAAGAACTCGAAAGAAAAAAGAAACATTCGTTGCTAAGGCGTTCAGGGAATTCAGGGAGAATGTTGTCGGGGGATTTACCCGGGCGAATGAAATGCGGCTCAATGCCAATCGTTTTATAAATGGGGTAGCGAGCAGAATCGAAGAATATGGTTTCGAATTGCCGGTATGTATTGCATCAGTTATTGTTGGATTCATATCTGCTTTTATTCCCATCAAGATACAAGGTCATTTGTTTCACAACGTCAATGTATTTGTCATTATATTTATGTTTATTGTAAGTTTTATTATTTGTACTCTTATTGCTGGGACAATTATTATTTCTCTTGCATACTTTTTATTTCAAGCTGAAGCACGCAACTATCTCTTCATCATATTGACAACAATCATCCAGTTTATTGTGATTATTTTTTTAATCACAATCTATACAATGATGATGATATTATTTGTGCTGTTAAAATTTCTGATATTAATCCCCCTGTTCTTCCTTGTCCTCTTCACCCGCCTTATACACACCCAAAAGAAGATTTATCACACATGTCCCTATTGCTCTTACCGCGGTTTGCCATTATATGTATGCCCCGATTGCGGGGAATTCAATGAAAAGCTCTGGCCGAATTTATACGGACTCCTTCATCATGACTGCGCAGGTTGTGGAAAATCCCTTCCAACCCTGGATGTCCATGGACGAAATAAGATGGAACAGCGATGTGACCATTGCGAGAAGCCCATATTGAGTCAGAATACAGCTCCTGTGCCGGAGAAGCTTGTGGCAATTGTGGGCGGACATAGAAGCGGGAAAACATCTTATCTCATTATGGCCGTTGATGAGATTACAAATGGAAACAATGAAGATGAAATGAGGATAAAAGGCGAAATTGAAATACAATCACAGAAGGAAAAGCTCGGGCAAGAATTGAAGAAATTATCCGGGGGCATTCCTTTAGATAAAGATGAAGAAATATCTGAACCATTTTTATTATATGCAGAAGTGAACAAAAAGAAGTGCCTGATATATTTATATGATACACCGGGGGGGAAATTTGAAACATTCAGTACAATGAGTGAGAAACATTATTTTACTCTCCTGGAGGGGCTTGTCCTCCTGGTGGATCCATTAAGCTTTAAATCTGTAAGAGCCGGTTTCAACGGATTGGATTATCAGCCTACACCCCTCAAGGATGTTGTTGATTCTGTTCTGAATGCCGCATCTTCAGGAATTCCCCTTGAAAAAAGCGGGAAGTTTAAAATGCATGTTGCAGTTGTTGTTTCAAAGGCGGATATGGAATGCGTCAGGGATAAAATCGGGGATAAGTTAACAGAGACCGCCTGCCGTGAAACGATTCTGGAATGGGGTGGTGAGAGTGCCATCCGGTCGATTGAGTTGAGGTTTGAAAATGTGGAGTATTTCGCATGCTCACCCCTGGGGAGGGATGGAGATCCTGATAATCAAGATCCTTTCAGAGGATACGGGATAATGGAGCCGCTGGATTGGGTGTTGTCGGATAGAGATAATTGATTTGAGTAACTATTCACCACAGAGAACGCAGAGGAAATTATTTTTGACCTTTTTGGTCTTTGTGGTGAAAAAAATGTCATCAATAACTGGAAATAGCTTTATCCCGGACGGAGATATATAAATATGAAAGAAATTGACCCGGAAAAACAGGAAGTTCAAGGGGCGGAAATAGATATGTCTTCCTCGATATCAGATTCGATTGATACTGATAATCTATCCCTGCTTATGGAGTCTCTCAGGGAGTATGATCGCTCCCGGACTTCCAGCCATGGGGACGAGGAGAAAGAATGCAGTGACAAAATCCTGCAGGCAACCTGTCTCACTTTGATTGCCGCCTCCCCTGAATTAGGTGTTGATTTTCAGGCCTCTCCCCTGCTTGATATGATTCGCTCAGGCTTACAGGATATTGATCCGGGAGATTTTCCCGAAGCTCATATTTGTCATCTCTGGATTTCCTGTGTTGAGGGAAAGGAAAATCCTGACATCGTTGACCGATTTTCTTCGCCTGCAAAAGAACCCCTGTGGCATCCGATACAATCCCTTTTATATCGCGCCCTGGCATACTTCGGAAAAAGAGATGTGCTGGCGGAGATACTGCCGGAAGAAGGAGCTTTGTCTCTCGCTCAGGGAGACGCATGGCTTGAGGCGGCTCATATCGGCGATATTGACGAGCGCTGGATTGATAGAGTTACCGTGGGAGAGAACAGTGTTCTGCAGTCCAATCTTTGTGATCGATGGATCTCGTTATTGAAAGCGGAAACCGCCGTTGCCCGCGGGGATATTTCGAAAGAGACAGAGGATGAGTTGGCGAAGTTGACTTCATTGGACAGCACAAACCCTCCCCGGACGTATGAGGAGGCGGAAACAAGACGAATCTCTGCACGGGCATCTTCTGCGATAAATCGCATACGCATAGCAAGGTGGCATGACAACGAGGATATAATTAACAGTCCGGCCGGGATGTTAATTCCCACATGGGAACGGGAGTACCTGCAGGGCCTCTCACGATGGCAGTTTGATGATTATGAGACGGCGACATCTCTTTTAAGATCCGCCCTTGAACTTAATCCCCATCAGACTCCTGTGAGACTGGCTCTGGGCGCGCTGATGGCCCCCGACTCCCCCGATGAAGCTTTGAAGATACTTGAATGTGAATCTCCCACATATGAGATAACAATCTCCCGGGCCGGATTACTGGCAAGAACAGGAAGATTCGATGAAGCAGAAAAAGCACTTGCCCGTTGTAATGCGAAACCGCCTCCCGGTAACGAGCCGGCGCGTCATTCCTGGATCCGGGGTCGAAAACAATACAGGAAGCGTGAATATATCCTGCGCACCGCCCTGTCGGAGTATCGGGGCGAATGGGAAAATGCCGATAAAAACTGGCGGTCGGCCTGTGACAGGGATATATATCCCGCCCTGCAAAAAGCCCGGCAGTTCTTTGCCGATCGTCGTCGGATGAAATCGCTTCCTCAAGGTAGGTCCTGGAATCGCAGTCAATTGAAACACAGGTTGAGACGAATCCGGCATGAGATCGGCGATATTCCTCTTACAGGGGATGCACTGTTTTTCCGCGGAGCCGCTATGATGGATGTTGATTCCCGGCGAACCGTCAAGGATTTCCGGGCATTGTTACGGCGTCGCTCCAAGGTGAGAAGAGAATTGAAGGCGGGTGGGAGGCGAATCATCTTCATTGGAGATGCATTCCTGAAACTTGGAATGGTTAATGATGCAATTCAAGCTTATAAACTTCTTGAATCGGATTTACCGGGGGAGGCGCGGGAGAGAATAGCTGTGGCGTCGGTTCTCGCGGCAATTCAAAGCAACTCCGGTCCCGATACTATCCGGGTTGCGGCGAAAAAAGCAGGAGAGGTTATACCCTCAGACCCTCTGCCACAATTGTTGGCAATACTGGGTCTCCTTATTGCAGGTGATGTAGATTCAGCAAAATCGCTGATGGAAGCTATGGAAGAATCTGAAAAGGAGAAGGAGACCTGTGATTGTTTGCGATTTATATGTAATGCGATGTCCGGTGAGAGGAGCGCTCCTTTCGATGGCATGGCAGGTCTTCAAATTCCCGAAGATGTGCGACGCATTATTCAATTCCTCCGGGGGGTGGGGACCGACAGGCACAGGATCAGGGCTTTTATACGGGAACAAGGCAGGGAATGGGTTGCGCTATGCCCCACCGATCCATATATGACGGCGCGAAAACTGATGACCTCTCTGTGTGACGAGTGCGAGTGGGATGAAGTAAAGGAATTGACTGATCAACTTGTCGGGTTGGAGGAGAAATGGAGTATGGAGTTGGTGGTTTTTGTAAGGATACTTTATGCACTGAGCTTCACATTTCAAAGAGAGCTGAGGGAAGCGGAGCGGGAACTGGTCAAACTGGAGAACCTGCTACGGTCTTACGAGGAGTAATATCAACCGGGAAAGGAAGGATAAAATGGAACTATTTGTTGATGGAATACTTGATCCCCGGGCCTTTGATGTGAAAATTTGCCAGGGCACCGATAACCTGGATGAGATCCTGATGTCAGCTATTCATACTCAAAGCGGCAAGGTGGAAAGCACACATTTTCTGATCGCACTTGCAAAAATCCCGGGAGGATTCACAAGGGGGGAATTGTCCCGGATGGGATTGACCGTGAGTATCTGGGAGAGCGGACTTTCCAGTAGTGCAATTAAGAATCCCGGAAGTCCTCCCCTTCTGGATCTTGCCTGTGGAAATTTTCATAAAAGCGCACTTGCGCTATTGAATACAGCGAAAGAAATTTACGAGAAAAAAGCTATCCCCCGTATAACCGAACACATTTTATTATACAGCGCCTTAGAGCATATTACCGACAAAACTGCTTGCATATGTAAGGATGCACATATTGATCTGGAAAACTGGCGTAAGAAGATAAAAGAGGAATATATCGAACCCCGGGAGGTTGTTGTAATAGAAGTGTTTGAGAAGGAGTCCCCTCATCGCGTTATATTGGATTCATTCTCCCCGGGAGGCAAAAAGGTGCTTCGCCTGATGAAAAGTGAAGCGGAGTCGCTGGGATACGGCAAATTTGATCCCCGCCACCTGCTCCTTGCATTGCTGGAATACAAAGGTGGCGCCACACAGCAAGGTATCTTCCGGCAGGGATTACTCCCAAAAAAAGTACAGGAAGTTGTTATGCTCGGTCTTCAAAACAGAGCAAAGAGGACCCGCAGTGAAATTCCCCTGGATAACGATGAGAAACATATGCAACCTCTCCTGGGGTACTTTCTGGTTAAATCGGGGAAATTGGCAGGAAAAGATCGTGTGGAAAAAGTAACGGAGGCTCATATCCTGCGTTCTTTCCTCTCTGAAGGAAGCATGGCTCGAGAAATTCTTGAGGATGAAGGAGTGAATATTGAAAGCCTGCTCAAACTTGCAAAGGAGTTTGAGGAGGAAGATGAAGAAGAAGATGAGGTTCTTGCAAACAACATCGACAAGGTACGTCAGCACATGAAAGAGTATCTTGTGGGACAGGATATGGTGATCGAGCGAATCTTGCCTTACATACAGCGTATGCGCTTCGGATTCACAACCCCGGGAAGGCCTGTGGGCGTGTTTCTTTTCTGTGGTCAATCGGGCAGTGGAAAGACCGAAATGGCGAAACAATTGGCCCACGCCGTCTATGGCTCCGAGGAGAACCTGATTTTTCTTGAAATGGGTCAGTTCAAAAAACCTGAAAGTATGAATATTTTCGTCGGCGCACCGCCGGGATATGTCGGGTATGGAGAGGGAAAACTCACAAACGGACTGAGAGATAAGCCACAGGCTGTGGTGTTGTTTGATGAAGTGGAAAAAGCCTGCGAGCAGGTACTGGATACACTCCTGAGATTCCTGGATGAGGGGATGATTGACGATCCTGCCGGCCCGGTTCGCGACGGCACACAATGCATTGTGATTTTATCCAGCAATGTGGGGGCGGATAAATTAAGTGAAATCTGGGAGCAAGTAAAGAATAATCCGCACTGGCGGATTGATGTCAGGAAAAAATTGCGGGAATTATTCAAAAAAGAGAAGTTCCGTGTTGAATTCCTGAACAGGGTCGATGAATTGATGCTCTTCCGCACGCTTGAAGTGAAAGACTACATCGAGATAGCCAAGAGAATGTTAAAGAAAGACCTTGAGCGACTGAAAAAAGAGCGACAGGTTGATGTTATTCTTCACGATGAAGTTTGTGAAAGTATCGGTCTTTATTGCAACGAACTTGCCGAAGGAGCCAGGGCGGTTCGAAGACTCACCCAGCAAGTTGTGATTACACCGGTGATTGATTTTGTGATTCGTAATCCTATTAGCCCCCCTCTGCGGTTAAAAGTCGGAGTACAACATACTGCGGAAGATTCCGGATTATCTCCCGATTCCGGATCCGGGATGAAATCGGCAGGGATACTGGATTCACGCCTGGAACCTGTCAGTGTGGTGGAATTCGCATGAAAGAAAATTTCAATCTATATGAGAGTTAATCAGGAGTGAAATGGATATGCAATCAGAGGATAAGCAGATTGATATGAAAAGTCTCAAAGGAAAGACAATAGCGGGGCATTATCGGCTGGATAACTTTCTTGATGAAGGCGCATTCGGCGCGGTCTATAGAGCTTCCCACATTGCTTATGGCGTGGAATTGAGAGAGGTTGCCGTTAAATTATCGAAACGCCCGCTGAAGGATGACTCTAAGGCGCGTGAAGTATTCAGGGACGCGCCGACTATGGCAAGCATAGCTGAAAGCACTCCGGATCTTGAAATGAAAAGCCACTTTGTTACCGTGTATGATGCAGGTCGTTGTCCCGAGGGCGAACCGCTTGCAGGGCATCCTTATATCGTAATGGAGTTTATACCCACGGGAAGCCTGAAGCGTTGCATCAAGGCCGGGCGGTTTCCCCTTACCCGGACGATGAGATACTTTGATCAAATATTAAGAGCGGTGGCATTTATGCACACAGAAGTGACAGGGGGAAAGCCAAGGGATTGTATCATTCACCGTGATTTGAAGCCGGACAATATCCTGGTCGCCAGGGAAGAAAACTCCCCTGACATAGTCAAACTCACAGATTTCGGCATAGCAATCGAGACCGGGACGCTCCTCGGTTGGGTCGAGAGCGGCGGGGACCTGGCATACCTTGCGCCGGAATCATTTTCCCATAACATCTGCTCGCCTCAGAGCGATGTCTATGCAATGGGACTTATTTTTTATGAAATGTTGACAGGTAGAAATCCCTTTTCAGAAGTGGGAAGTCATTTGAAGGGGACGAATGAGGAGAAACGTAAAGAATTGCGTCGTATTCATTTAGAAGCAAGGCGCATGGAGAAGTTCAGACTTCTGGAAGATCACGAGGAGATTTCCAGACATCCGGAAATCGGGAAAATTATCCGAACCACCCTACAGGTGGATATGATTGCCCGGAAATACAGGAATGCATGTGAATTGTTGGAGGCCTGGGAAAGAGCCCGGAAAGGCGAAATCAGGATTGACGATGAAAAACCCTGGGAGACTGTCCTCCGCCTCACGGGAGAGGCGGAGCAGTGTCTTGCGTTGGGAGAATATAAGCAGGCTACCAGACTATTGGAACAAGCAATGGAAATAAACCGGAACAGCACACAGGTTCCAGATCCGATGGTTGTAGGCAAATGCTATCTCATGACGGTCACCCGTTTACTTGAAATCGGGAAAAATGAGGAAGCGGGTAAGCTTGCCTTCGAGGGATATCACCGACGAAAGTGTCCATCAACATGCAAGGCGATGGAAGGATTCTACAGGTCGCAGAAATCGAAATTGGCTTCCCGTTTTCAACGGGAAAGCCAGGAATGTGAAGACAGGGAGTAGTCTATCTTGGGAATAAGTAAATCAGAATTAATGGAAATGGTTGAGGAAGCACTCATTATCGTACGTGAGGCGATTGAATACTCTCATCCTGCAAATGCCTGGAAACTGCTCCAGGAATATGATAATGACGGCAACGCCCAAGGGCCGCTACCATATACGGATGAAGCGATTATTGAATTCACAAGGGCATATAATTACTATCCCGGGGATTCGGGGGTCGTACATCATCTTGCCATAGCACATCACGCCCGTGCCTGGGATTTCGAGATTCAAAGAGATTCACGGGCATCGGAGGAATGGAAAAGAGCGCTGGGATTCTGGCGAACTTTGGTCAATTCCGGAGAATTCTGGACATGCATGAAAAATAAACTGAGTGCATGCGATCCAGATATAGATCCCTCGATGATTGACCAAGCACGAATGAATCTACTTGAAAACCTGCTGGATATTCATGTTGATTTTATATGCCATTATTGTGAGTGTGAGGAGCAGGAAAGGGCGGTCGATCACAAGGAAATAATTATGAGAGCCCGCATACCTCCGGCTGTCAGAAAGAAGCTTATCAAGAGAGTTTTCCAGGTAATGACGGAGCCGGTCCCACAGGCAAAGGCTTCTCGTGAATACATCTCAGCCCTGACAATTGTGGAGCGATTCCTGGAATTGTTTCCGGACTATCTGTCCGCCCTGAGGATGCACGCCGATATCTGCATTGACTGGGTTCGTGAGATGTCATACCAGGATAACTGGGATGATATTTTAAAGCTGGGTGAGCGTGCCTTGCCTTATGTGACAAGCCTGGAAGCACATTCCGAGCTTGAAGACGATCCCATGGCAAGGTTGGCGCTGGTGGAATTGATAAAAGAGTTTGTTGAACGAAGTCGGGATCGGGGAGCAAGGCATATGTGTATGGGTGAGTCCGGGGAAATTAGTGTTCCAGAGCGGGATAGAGCGCGCTCGTCGTTTAAATTCGGCATAAAATGGGGGCGAATGGGCTACCGCCATACTTCGTGCGGGTCGGATCTGCGAAGTTACCTGTCTGATTGTCTTCAGTTTCATATTATGTGTCTTCAACTGGAAGCCCGTGATGTGAATGAAGCAAATAAGGAATTAAGATTGATGTTGACAACAATTCAACTGGAAGCCCGTGATGTGAGTGAAGCAAATAAGGAATATAGATTAATGTTGACTACAATTCAGCAACTTCATCAAAGTTCTTTCGAGGATATCGAGGAAGCGATGGAAGTATCACCTACGGATAATTCATTAAAAGAGACTCACAAGAAAATTCGTAATGACCTGGATGATATTGAATCCGCTATTACCAATCTGAGCCTGTTTGGTGATCGGGGGTGGATTTCATGAATATCTGGCGTCGGGGAATACTTATGCGGAATCCCTATATTCGAACCGCATTCCGTGTGGCGCGTGTACCCCGGGAGGCCCTGCGACGAACAACAATTATTCAGCTCATCTCCGAGACCCGGCGAATTATCCAGGCCAGTCCGGAAGCTCATACCATTATGGGGGAACCGGTAACCGGGGCGGAAAACAATCAGGCGGAAAAAATCCTCCTGGATCCACGAAAGCGCATCCTCGAGGAACTATTGCATCATGCCGGGGAGGCGGTTCCCCTGGAACAGGTGCGGAAACTTGCCGGGAGAATCGTAAGTGAGATGACAGTGGAAGAGGCAGAAGAATTGCCGGTCACAAACCTCAGGGGACTTGAAAGCTGGGCGCGGAAAATAGTGGAGAAGTTCCTGGAAGATAACCCGGGGCCGGATCCCTCGTTTGGATCGCTGGAAACGGGGATTATACCGCCTTTTGGGACAAGGGAGGATGAATAGTATGAATTCAGGATTGCAGATAAATAATAAACCCCGGGAAGATGTACCGGACAACCTTGCGGATCTTCCGCTTGTTACAATCGCCTGGAGAGCGATGAAGCAGGATTACCGTCAGAGACTTGAGGAGCGCAAACATTATCGGGATGAACATGAGCGTTTGCAGGATGTGCTTGTTGCCCTGGCGGAAGAGATATACAAAGTGCGTCTTTCGTCGGAAATCATATTGCCGGGAGCGGAGCAAACGGGGGGAAGCCTCCTGTTAAAAGAACTTACCGCCATTGCCGGTAGAATGGAGGAAGCTCTTACCTCCGCGGGTATCGAGATTATTGCGCCCGCAGGTGCCACATTCACCACGGAATTAATGGAGATGTTCGATAATGTCGCTCAGCTTCCAAATCCGGTTTTAACAGTACCTCGTATCGCCCAGATATTATCGCCGGCGATAATCTGCCGGGATGCGGTGTTGAGAATGGGAAAAGCGGTAATTGAAGTGCCGACCTCATAAACAAAAATTATAAACAAGAAATATGCACGAAAAACAACATGAAATTACATCTAAAGATTATGGGCGATAATGTGTCAGTGAGATAATGAATTTAAAATATAATTTTCAAGGAGGTAAATTTTATGAGTTATATAGTCGGAATTGACCTGGGGACAACTTACAGTGGGGTGGCGATACCTGAGGAGCGATCCGATGACGGTTTCTTTACTCTCAGGGAGTGTCCCGGTTGTTCAATAATTATGGATAAGCACAAAAATCGGATTACCCCTTCAGTTGTTGCGGAAAATAACCGGGGTGAAATTGTGGTTGGTCAGTCCGCAAAGGGGCGTGCCGGTCTGACTCCCGAGCCTATCATGTTTGCAAAGAGGCATATGGGAAAGGACAAGACATATAAGCTTGCAAAACAGGGGACCCTGAGTCCGGTGGATGTTTCCATGCATATTCTGAAGTATTTAAAAAAGATGGCTGAGGAGAGGCTGGGAGAGCCTGTGAATGAAGCTGTGATAACGGTTCCTGCCTATTTTCCCCTTAAAGCGAAACAGATGACCGAGGAAGCGGGCAAGAGAGCAGGTCTGAAAGTGGCGCAGATTGCCCCGGAGCCTGTCGCCGCCGCCCTGATGTATTTTACCGGGGATACCCGGGATCCGCTCCGCATAATGACTTATGACCTGGGGGGCGGTACATTCGATGTTGCAATCCTGGAAAAGAAAGGTGGGATTTTAGGAAGCGACTCGATACTTGTTTTTGACGGCGATCCAAACCTCGGGGGTTACATCTTTGACAAACTCCTTGCTAACTGGATTATAGACAGGCTAAATGAGGGAAACTATGATCTGAAACTGGATCATAATGATCCTAATGACAAGGCGATTTTCACCAAATTCATGGTTATAGCGGAACGGGTCAAGATCAAACTTTCAGAAAAAGAGGGCTGTTTTATACAGGAATATAACACGGGTATTACAGACCACTCCGATGAGCCGATCTCTATTGACCTGGAGATTACCCGTGACGAATTTGAAGAGATGATCAAAGATGAGATCGAATATACCATCAAGATCTGTCGCCGGGCAATGGAGGAAAAGGCCGATATCCCGATTGATCCCGCAAAAATCGACGAGTTTATAATGGTGGGAGGATCCTCGGAAATT
The DNA here is from genome assembly GCA_021107945.1 of Vulcanimicrobiota bacterium. Classification (GTDB taxonomy): domain Bacteria; phylum Vulcanimicrobiota; class JAJTBE01; order JAJTBE01; family JAJTBE01; genus JAIORV01. The sequence continues at coordinate 22,288 of JAIORV010000208.1, forward strand.
CCGCTGGTGGCGCGGCGACTGGAGGAAGAATTCGGTAAGAAGCCAAAGCTTATTGAGCCTAACCTCTGTGTGGCGCTGGGAGCCGCCATATTTGCCAGCACCGAGGGGAAAACTTATGGTTGCCTGAAGCTTGACCCGGTTCCCGCTGAGACCGAGTTACAACAGATTTCAGTGACCGGGCGGATCGTTCCGGGAAGTGACCTGTCTGAGGTGGAAGGCTGTAATGTCAAGCTCCGGGCAAAGGACGGCTCATACGGAAAAGCCATAAAGGTCAAAGCAGGCGGTGGATTTGTCTTTCAGAACATCCCCCTGGCTTTAAAAAGTACAACAGACTTTATCATCTCGGCATCCACCGGGGCAGGCGTGGAAGTTACATCTCACCGGTTTTCCGTTACGCAAACTGATGAGCCGGCGACTACCGGACTGATTGCAAAGATTCCGAAGTTGCTTTCCAAGCCTATAGGGATAAGGTTCAGAGAAGGATTTTATCTTGTTGCCCCCGCCCGTACCCCCCTGAGTTTCGAGACGGTTGTTCAAGCTGAAACCGCTGATACAAGCGGCAAGGTTCGGATCTCCATAATTGAAGAGAATTACCCGCTAGGGGAGGTTGTAGTGGAGAATGTGCCAACCACCCTGCCCGTTGGAAGCAAAGTGGAAATCACTCTGGCAATTCATGAGAACTACAGCATTACAGGAAAAGCATATATACCTTCATTAGCTTTGAAATCGGATAATGTGGTGATTAACATTCCCATTCCCCCACAAAAGAGCAGAGAAGAATTACGACGGGATTATGAGATGCTCTTGATGAAGGCGCAGAACGCCTTACAGGGAGCAAGTACCGTGCGGTTGTTTGATGAAGCCCGGGGTACCAGGTTGAAAGACCGACTGGAAGATTGTAAGAAAATGTTCGAAGCAAGGGATCCGGATCTCGCCAGGATACAGGACTGCCTTGACGAGATCGAGACACTTATACGGGAAATAACCGCCGGGTGGAAGCCAAATCCGCCCAGGTCCGTATTTGATCAAAAGGCGCAAGAAGCCCGGGAACTCCTCGCAAGGGCAATAAAACAGAAGCCCAAGATACTTGAGGACGGGTATGACGATCAACTGGAGGCTATACAAGAAAGGGCGAATAATGCATATAAAGAGCAGAACGCCGCAATGTGGAAAGACTCATTCAAGAAACTGGGAAGGTTATGCGATGAGCTATATGGAATCACCAGGCCTGCGGACGCGGGGCAGGCTCCTCCGGATCCCGCTCAAATCTTGCTCTCCCTTGCAAGAGAGCTTGAAAATTTCAAGAAACAGGTCAAGAATGATGATAAGGAACGTTATTTCAAATTTGAGCAGGATTTCAAAAATCTGTCCGATGATTTGAAAAAGATTGACCCCAAATCTCCGGATGCGATGATTCAAATTCGGGATTGGTATGTAAACAAGTTTGGGAAATTGAAGGAAGAAGTCGAAAAATCCGTTCAAGAGGATAAGGACATAGGTGTTCCCAGGAAGTCTTCTTAGACATGATAAATTCAGTCGGGGAAGTGATAAATATGTATAGCTGTCCGGCTTGCGGCAAGGAAGATGTCACGGGTCAGATCACATGTATCAGGTGCGGCACTGATCTGTCTCTTTTAAAGACTCTGGATTCCGTTGCCGACGCATGGTTCAACCGTGCGTTGAAGGAGATTGACGACGGCAATTCCGGCAGGGCGATACAATGGCTCTCTGCCTGTTGCGCCGCCCGTCCCATGGATGCGGAAGCTTTACGAATCAGGGCAAAGGTCTGGGGTATGCTGGGGCATTGGAAAGAAGCTCGGTACTCCCTGGAGGAAGCGCGGGAAATTGATCCCGATGCCCTGGAATTAAAAGAGATTGAAAGTGCGTTGCAGGTTATGGAAAAGCAACATGAAGAAAAACTACAGGAAGAAAGGTTAATGGGAAAGGTCTCACTTAAAACGGTACGTCGATCTACACGCAGGAAGAAGAATAAGAAAAAACGGAAGTGACAGTGCCGATAAGAAATAATTTGATAGAAAGGAGAGACTGTATTGGATAAAATTGTTGTTGGAATAGATCTCGGGACGACATTCTCATCTGTTGCTTATGTGGACAAAGAGGGCATGCCGACGGTCATTCCCAATGCCGATAATAAAAACTCCACACCGTCGGTGGTGTTGATTGAGAACGGTCAGATTACCGTCGGCGAGATTGCCCTCAATCAGTGGGTAACCAATGAAGAGCATGTTGTTCGCTGGATCAAGCGCTCCATGGGATCCCCCGATTACCGGTTTCAGGGCATGTCGGCCGTTGAGATATCCGCGGAGACGCTGAAGTCTCTGAAGACCGATGCGGAATTGTTTCTGGGTATGCCCCTGGATGAAACTGTAATCACCTGTCCTGCCTATTTTAATACTATAGAGATTGAGAATACAAAGATTGCAGGTGAAATGGCGGGCTTCAAGGTGCGGGAGATTGTAAAGGAGCCTACCGCCGCGGCGGTTTATTACGGAATCGAGGAAATGAATGACGGCGAAACCATTCTGGTCTGCGACCTGGGGGGAGGTACTTTTGATGCGACAATATTGAAGCTGGAAAATGGTGTATTCAAACCCCTTGCATCCATGGGAGATCGTGAGCTTGGCGGTCACGACTGGACAATGAGCCTTGTCGATATGATTGCCGGGCGTTTTTGGGAAAAATTTAACGAGGATCCGAGGGATGATCTCGTGGCAGGTCAGATGTTATATGAAGCGTGTGAGAAGGGCAAGCGTGACTTCTCCAAACTTGCATCGGTGATGATTCCCTGTATGCATGAGGGCAAGATGGAGCAGTTCATGGTCAGCCGGGATGATTTCGAGAAAAACACCGAATGGCGAATCCAGGAATTGGTGATGTGGTCCGAGTTGGCGCTGGAGAAAGTGGGAATCACCTGGAAGGATATAGACCACATCTTACTTGTCGGCGGATCCAGTCGGCTCAGGAGGATGGCGCTTGCGCTGGAAAAAGTATCAGGAAAGAAGCCCAGGCCTGGCAGGGAACCTGATTTTATGGTAGTGAAGGGAGCGGCGATTCTCGCCCATGGAAGGGCACGTCCACGCAGACCGAGAGGTGGATTGGTGGAAGCTCCCGGTGCAGGTATCACGGAAATAATCTATGAGCGGATTATCACACGCAACTTCGGTACCCGGGCTATTGTGTTTGACGAGGACAAACCCAGGATAACGAATTCATTGATTATTCCCCACGGCACGGAATCGCCGGTTTCCCGATCAAGGGAAGACCTGGAAGTATCATCCGATAGTCAGGAGTTCTTTGACTTACCTATGGTTGAATTTGAATCCGACGAGGATTATGAGATAATCAATAATTATCGATTCAAATGCCTTCCCGGTGCAAGGCGTGGCGATCATGTGAAGGTAACATTCCACTATGATATCAGTGGAATCCTGAGCGCAGACGCAATTGATCTTAATAGTGGGAAGTCCCTAAAAATGGAGCGTCTGCCATATGAGGAGCCTGACCTGGATAAGATTATCAGTATCAGGGTAAAACCGCGCTGGGTAGTCTTTGCAGTTGATGCATCTTACAGCATGGATGGTAGTAAAATGGACAATGCCAAACAGGTTCTGAAGAGCAAGGCGCATGAACTCCTTAATATGGGAGGGGGAAATTACAAGGTCGGCATTGTCAGCTTCGCCTCCGATGCGGAAATTGTATGTGATCCCACATCCGATCTTGACCGGATTGAGCAAAGTGTGGATAATATTTACACTTCCGGTTCGACAGCCATGGATGACGGGATCAGCAAGGCAATGGAAATGGTCTTGTCCTCGCCCGCAGGAATAGACCGGGATATTGTGATGTTGACCGATGGAATGCCCGATTCCGGCCGAAAGCAAAACACGGTGAAAGTTGCACAGGATGTAAAATCCAGGGGGATTACACTTTCCACCCTGGGAATCGGTAAGGATGATGTGGACCTTGATTTTCTTATGAGTCTGACTGAACTTTCGCTGGTGATTGATGCAGTGGATGGAATGGGAGATGCCGTGACCACATTACTGACACAGTCGGCAGAGCGCAGGGGCGGATTGATTGAAGCTCCAACCGGTGGATTATATGAAAAAAGGGGGGTATAGAATGGATAAGACAGTTGATTCCGACGGAAAGAGTAAATTACTACTGCTGACCAATTCCGCAGGTGAACAACAACCGGATTCAGGGATAATGAATCAGCAACAGGAAATGGGGGGATCTCCCATTCAACCTATAAATGAGGATCCCACTGAAGTTCAGGGGAAAAGTTATAAGGAATCCACAGATGAGTTAATGACAACTGTGGGAGATATCGCAGAGGATAAACCGATAACAAAACCTGACTTACCCGATACCACTGTTCCCGATATCCCGTTTCCTGATTTGGTTTCAACCACATTAATGAAAATCGAGATGGACATAAAAGAGGTTCAAGAGTCGTTCGGCAAAATGGGAAACCGTATTTCAAACCTGGAGTCCCTGGCGGAGAAAACCGCCAATCAGGTAAGCTACCTGCCTCCAAACGTTCGCATGCTGGGTAAAAAGATTGACGGCCTGACCACCTCGATCAGCGAAACACGTTACCGGGGATTACTATTGGATCTTCTTGGAATATTCGACCTTATCGATCAATTGCTTCTCTCGTCCCGGGACACAGAGCATTACAGCAGTGAAGATCATCGTCGTAATTATGAAATTTTACGCACACAAATTCGTCAGATTCTTGATGTCAACGAACTCTCGGAGATTTCCACCGACGGTTTCTTCGACCCGAAAATACACAGGGCAAAGGGAAGTATCCCTTGCGATGATCCCGGGAAGGTTAACCGCATATTGAAGGTATATCGCCCCGGTTTTCGCACAGAGGAATCAATACTGCGATTTGCCGAGGTTGCCATCGGGAAGCTTGAAACGGTGAAGATGGTAAGAAGCGACGATGTGATTCTTACAGGAAGACCAGCGGAAGTAAAATCCGAAAACAGAGTAAAACCGGATAAGACAAAAAAGCCTGGAGATGACAGTCCGGTCGCTGACAGAGATACCATAATGGAACCTGTTATCACCATGAAAGATTTTTTAGGGAAATCCGATTATATTCCCCCTGATTATGATATCCCTGATTAAAAATGACATTATTCAGGTAGCCGGCAGGCGATTGCCCCCGGGGATCTTAGAAGTTTTATTTGTGTTCTTTGTGAAGAATAGATACTGTAAAATATGAAAGGAGATGAGATCGATGACTGTTAGGTGTGGAATTGATCTTGGAACTACATACTCGGCAATCTCATGGTATGATGACTTCAACAACCGACTGGAAAATATTGAATTACCATATATATCGGACGGTCAGAAAATGGTAAGCTCGGTGGTCTATTACCCCGGCGAGGGGCAGGAGCCTGTTGTCGGCGATACAGCCTGGAATTCCGCCAGGCAGTTCCCTGAAAGGGTAATTGTGGGTATAAAACGCTCAATGGGACTCGATTATAAGACTCCGCCCATAGACGGAAAGGAATACACTCCCCAGGAAGTCTCCTCGGTTATCCTTAAAGCTCTGGCGGAGGATGCGGGAAAAATACTTGCCGAGGAGGTCAAGGATGTCATAATTACCGTTCCCGCCCATTTCGGGGACAATGAACGTGCCGCCACGGAAGAAGCGGGAAAAATGGCGGGACTGAATGTGGTAGGCATCCTATCAGAACCACATGCGGCGGCGCTTGCCTATTCGGTACATAAGGTTATGGATATTGTTGACAAATATTTACTGGTGTATGATCTGGGAGGCGGAACATTCGACGTCACCCTCATACATGCCACAACGGAAGAGGGCGCGGGTAATGCACTCAGTCTGAAGATCGAAACTCTATGTAAGGACGGCAACCGCGGACTGGGAGGATTGGACTGGGATAGGGTTCTTGCCGCAATTGTCGGGGAGAAAGTCATGCAGGAACATGGAGTTGATGTGAGAGATGATCCGAGGAGTGAGGCGATTCTGTTGGACAACTGCGAAAAGGGAAAACGATACCTGAGCCGGACTCGTAATGTTTCCATCGCCACCGGGGAAGGACACCAGGTTGATGTTTCACGCTCCGATTTCGAAGATCGCACAAGGGATCTGGTACTTCAGACACGGTTGTTGCTGGAGCAGGTGGTAGATGATGCCGAAGAACAGCACGGTATCGAAAAGGACAAAATCGATGTGGTGCTTGCCGGGGGATCCACGAGAATGCCCATGATTCGCGAGATGATTGAAGATGTAATGGGTAAGCCTCCCATTGAACATCGGAACCCGGACCTGCTTGTAACAGATGGAGCGGCATACTGGGCGCATCTGTTGAAAGAAGGTGGAACTGTAAAAGCCATCGAGCGTAAACCGGATGGTGGTATCGAGGAAAAAATTATAAGTGTTCCCACAGATGAAATGATCGATCTTTCCATGTATGCAATCGGCATCGAGGTTGTAAAATCCGACGGAAAAGGTGGATGGACAAACTTCAACAAGGTAATCTTGCCTGTTGGAACCAGATATGATGGCAAGATGATAAAAAAGGAGTTTTACACCGCCGAGGACGGTATGCAGGAGATCCACATCAGGCTTTACAAGGGTGATGTGGAATCTCTTGACGAATGTCAACGAATAATGACATTTATCATTACCGATTTACCGTCTGATCTCCCCAGAGGAACAAGGGTAAACGTGGAGTTAGGTTATGATAATAATGGTATCATCCGCGGCACGGCCCTTGTCGAGACTGGTCAGAAAGTTGATATTATTGTCGAAAGAGACAAGATAGTATAGAAGTTTGCAGGGGGTTCTATCATGACTGTACAAAAAGCAAAATCGAACAAGAAAGCGGCGTCTTCAGGAATGACGGCTCAGGAAGTAATTGATATGTTTGCAGAATTGGGTCTCCCGGTTTGCGATGACGGCGACGCTGTAGAAAAGGCTGTAAAAAAACAAAGAAGACGACGTTTGAGAGAAAAGCATAGTCCTGATCCCCATATTAGCCACCTTGCCGGTATATGGTTCAAGAACTTGGAGAAAATGAAGAACGATCGCCCGGAGTTGATCCCGATTGTCTATGAAAGATTTTGCGGTCTTGCAAGTGTCGCTCTCGAAGGTGCGACGATAAACAAGATGACCCCGGAGCTTGCAAAGAGACTTCTTAATTTTGCGTACCAGGAATGCCGTGTTGATGATAAACTGGCAAGCCGGTTTCTCGATGACTATATGAGGGAAAAGGGAATAAAGAGAGGCAAACCCCTTGTACACCCCGCCCCTGTTACTGAATTTACCGCAAACAGTGGAAAAGGTGAAATTTCCCTGAGTTGGAAACTACCCGGCAAGAAATGTGACGAGATTGAGATAGAGCGTGAAGAGGTCTTCCCGGAGGCTGGAAAGCATGCAGGCGGGAAGTCTTCCCTGTCAAAAATCGATGTTACCACATTGGGGCAATTACACAGGATAAAGGTTTATAATGGGCGGCGAACTTCCTGGCTTGATAAAGATGTAAATTCCGGAACCCAATACAGGTATCGGATACATTCAATCTTTTCGGGTTGTAAGGGTGTCGATACTGTTGATAATGCGGTATGCATAGGCGAAGTGGAAAACCGGAACGCAAGGTGGAAGGAAGGAAGTATATGCCTTGATTGGAAATTGCCATCGGATGATGTATCGGTACTAATATTCAGGCGGAAAGGCTCGTCCCCTTCCATCGGGACCGGGGCTGAAGGATTGGAGCCTACTGATGGATCTACACAAAATGTATATTGGGGAGTAAGTGACTCCTGGAAAGACTCGTCGGAGTTGACCGAGGGCGCAACATATTATTATAAAATTGTGCAGGATTTCGGAAAGGGAGTTTATTCCAACGGCGTAACCGTCTCGGTAGGAGTCCCCAAGCCTCCTCCTCCCGTTCCTTATGTTACCGCATCGTATAGTCCAGGTAAGAATAAGGATCAGGTATCATTAAAGTGGGGTCCCGCCCCCGGAAATGTGAATGTGGAGTATGTGGTGGTACGGCGCGACGGAAGCGATCCGCCGGGACGGGTAGAGGAAGGCATTAAAATCCTTAAAACACCGCAGACAGATCACCTTGACGAAAATGTCGTATCAGGCCAACGATATACTTACGCCGTGTTTACCAGGTCCGGTGAAATATATAGCCGGAGAGGAACGGCGTCATCACAGGTTGACATCCTCACCGAGGTGAGAGACCTGGAAGCGGAAGGTGGCGATGGAACCGTCGAATTACACTGGGAGATACCGGAAAATGTTACGCGTATGAATATCCAGCGAAGCCTGGGACCGCCAAAAGATCACATGGACGGCCACCTTGTGACGACAACCGGCAAGGGTTATGCAAAGGACGAGGGACTCGCCAACAGCAGGCGTTACCATTACCTTGTATCCTGCGTATATCGTCCCGACGGAACAACCGATGTCTTCTCACCGGGTTCCCGGACTCAGGCGATACCGGATCAGCCCCCGGACATGGCTGGGGATTTCACAGTTCAGGCTCACGGACAGGAGGTTCTTTGTAAATGGTCCCCCCCGGGTCATGGTAAGGCTGTGGTGATACGATCAGCGAACCCCCATGGACACCCGCCGGGATACCACCTGAAAAAAGAAGAACTGGACCTTCTCGGTGAACGGATTATCACTGAAAATGATCAGGCATTGGACACTCATCCAGATAGGGAGAAACCATATTATAGTATTTTCACCGTAGCGGGGTCGAACGCCGTGGCGGGAGGTAAAGGCTGTTGTATTGTCTGTCCCGACGTTACAGGTCTTAAATTGACTGCCACAAGTGAAGGAGTGTCACTTCGCTGGACCTGGCCCGATGTATGCACATCGGTCGTAATTGCACGACGCTTGAATACTTGGCCCGAGGGACCCAATGACCCGCAGGCAACCCGATTTGTCTGTGCCATTACCGAATACAAGACGGCAGGCGACAAGTTCCTCGACGCAATTCAGCAGGAACGGGGAATGTACCACTATATTGTATATGCGAAGTGCTCCGGGCTTTCCGGCGGATTTTTCTCTCCGGGACAGGAAATGGGCTGTCGTAAAGCTGTTCAATGGGGTCCCTGGATGATCATACAATACAAGTTATCATCACCCCGGGAGAGATCTCATCGGGATAAGGATGTACTTCTCAACTGGAATGTGGAAAAGCCTTTCCCTGATTTCTCAGGATTCGCTCTTGTTGCAAATGATCAAAGGATACCGTCATCTATAACCGACGGCATTGAAATATTTCGCTGGAAACCGGGGGAAGGTGAGGTTGCCGGAGAGCATGAGGATTGGATCAATATCGAGCCGATTCAAAAAGAACGCTGGGCAAGATTTTTCGCCAAGCTAATTGTCATCGACCCGATACAGGCTGATGCGACCCTGATCATCCACCCCAATATATGCGAGACAATTTCAGATAAGGGCGTGCTACAAACCTTCGTCGAGTATAAGATTGAGCGGGGAATGTGGCATAAATTTATCGGTTTATTCAAAAAGAAAATAAAGGGACGATATTGCTCCGGTGTACCAGATACAATTATCTGCCCCACCTGTTTCAGGGAGTTTCCAATATGCGAGATGAAATTCACCTCTTATGGCAGTGGAGAAGACCCCATTCCCGGAAAGCATACATTGATACATAAGATTTTGCGTAAACCTCCGGAGCCTCCCGTCATAAACGGAAAAAAACGCACCAAAAAATTATGTCCGGAAAGTGCTGATCATGTGTTACCGATTACCGCTGGGACACATGGGAGCCTGATAATAGGATTGATCGGCGCAAAATTCAGCGGCAAGACCCATTATATAGCATCCCTTGTGAATCGCCTTGAGGGACAGGTTGGAAGGGATCTTGAAGCGGCTCTCAATTCTGTAACTGAAATAACACAGGATCGATATAGAGATGATTTCAAACCATTATTTGAGACACTTTTACCACGCGGTGTCACAATTGGTACACCGCCCCCCCTCATTTATGATCTAACAATAGACGGGAAACTATGGGGTGAGAATAGCGTAAGATCCGTAACCCTTGCACTTTATGAAACTGCGGGTGAAAATTTTAATGATCCCAAAGCGGTGCGACAGATGATTGAATATCTTAAGGTAGCTTCAGGAGTTATGTTCCTGATTGATCCATTGCAGTCAAAAGAAGTACGCAACCGGATAACGGATCAAACTTCAAGTCCTGAATTTTATGAGGAAGCTTCTCCAAATGAGGTAATCAGTCGCGTGCTTACAGAGCTTCAGAATGGCGGAATTATTTCTCACGGAGGTAAGCTTTCGATCCCAATTGCATGTGTTTTTACAAAGTGTGATGTATTACGCGATTCCGGATTGATTGAGCCAAATCGCCTCTGGAGCACCGACACAAGGCACATTGGTTATTTCAACATAGAAGCCCATAACGATATGGCGGGAATGATGGGTGAATATATACAACGATTGATCCCGGCGGCTTATAACACTGTAAGGCAGAGGTTCTCCCGTCATGCTTTCTTTGGTGTTTCAGCGACGGGATGCGCGCCGAACAAGAAAACCGGCCGATTTGATTTTATCTCACCCTGGAGAGTCGAGGATCCGCTTTTGTGGTTGCTATACGAGTTGGGTGTGATACAGGGTCGGTAAAACTTAATTATAGTAGTGAATAACTTTAATCCTTTAATGCAAGGGAAAGCTAAAACTTTCCGCTAACAGTAAATGAGGATAATGTAATATTGCTAAAATTCAGTTTATCAATAATTTGGGTAGTTGCCGGTTATTATTCAGACCACCCCCCGATTTGGGTAGAGGCTGGTCTCCTGACCAGGCTTAAAATGGCATAAAATTGAGGTTGGGAAACCTCTCCTACAGGATAGGACTGAATAAATAGAGTTGCCGGTCGGAGACCGACAACCGGAGAATAGTAAAATGACGAAACAAGATAAAATAGAAAACTCAGGAGAAAGTGTTGTCCATACGGACTCCCGGATGATATTGCGCTACCGGTTATCTTCATCGAATAGGAATTCATTTCACAGGGGTAAGGATATTCGTCTTACATGGAGTGTTGAAAATCCTATCCCTGATTTCTCAGGATTCGCTCTTGTTGCAAATGGTCAAAGGATACCGTTATCCATATCAGACGGCATTGAAATATTTCGCTGGACACCTGAGAAGGATGAGGTAATGGGAGTCCATAGAGTACGGATAAGTCTTGAGCCGATTCAAAGTCGTCGTTGGGCTCACTTTTGTTGCAAGGCTATGTTGATGGATCATTCACAGAGTGATTCCATTCTAATTATCCATCCGAATACATGCATTCCCATTTCGGATAGGGGCGAAATACTAAGAATCGGGACTAATGGAAAAAGGAAATACAGGGGAGGCGTGCCGGATACAATAACATGCCCGACTTGCTTTAAGGAGTTTCCTATTAATGTGATGTTATTTACCTCAAACGATCCCAAAGAAAAGCCGATACCTGGAAAATATACTTTAATTGACAGGCTTTTAGGCAGGCCGGTACAACCGCCTAAAAATGAGAAAGGAAAGATACTCACCATAAAAACATGCCCAGAAAGTAAATATCATATATTGCCTGCCACCGCCGGAACACGTGAAATTCTGATAATTGGATTTGTTGCATCCAAATACAGCGGAAAGACGACCTACTTAACATCACTTATGGAATGGTTAACAAACAGGGCAAGCAATGATTTTGAGATAAGTATTACGCCTGCAACTGAAGAGACGAAGGAAATTTTCGAAAGAGAACTTTATTATTACCTTTTTGAGCATAGATTACAACTTGGTGTGACAGTTGGAACGCCTCCCCCCCTTATTTATGATCTGACAATTGACGGAAAACTTTGGGGAGGGAAGAAAATTGCTCTGGGGAAAGGATTGAACATAGACGGCAAATTCAAGATTCCATTGGATGGGAGACTATTTGGAGTGAAACAGGGACAACCTGTCACGCTTGCATTCCACCACACTGCAGGTCAAATGCCCATGTTCGCTGTTTTAAAGAATCAAAAACGATCTGTGACACTTGTATTTTATCACACTGCGGGGGAAAATTTTGATGAACCCGAAGTGGTGCGGAAGATGGTAAGGTACCTTAAAGTAGCTTCGGGACTCATCTTCGTGATTGATCCCTTAAAATTTGAAGCAGTATGCAACCAGTTGCCTGATTCAGCCCCAAAACACCAGTTTGGTGGAGAACTTTCCCCAAAAGAGATAATCGACCGTTGTATGATGGAAATGGAGAACGAAGTAGTTGTGGCTCAAGCAGGTAAGTTTTCGATCCCAATTGCTTGCGTTTTTACAATGTGCGATGTATTGAGAGACTACGGTCTGATTGATCCCAATCGCTTATGGTGCAGTGATAGAGTGCATAAAGGCCATTTCAACATAGAAGCCCACAATGATATGACGGGAATGATGGGTGAATATATGCAAAGATGGTGTCCGGCGGCATATAATACTATAAGGCAGAAATTTTCCCGCCATGCTTTCTTTGGAGTTTCTGCTACGGGATGCGCGCCGGCCAAGAAAACCGGCATCTATGATTTCATCTCGCCCTGGAGAGTTGAAGATCCGCTCTTATGGTTGCTATACGAATTGGGTGTGATACCGGGGAGGTAAATTTATTCGATGACATTAAATAAAAATCTATGGTTTAGCACTTTCTGCAAGGAACATTGAGATTGCTTCGTCGCAGGCTCCTCGCAATGACAAAGTGCGAAAGTCCTGACAAAAAAATTAGAACGGAGGTATAACAATTATGCCGATGGAACAGTTGATTTATACGGATAGACCCCGGGGGAAGGGGATAGATTCATCTTCCGTGGGATACCAGATAAAGGCTTGCTCCGGGGGCTTGGATGGGGAGAGCAGGGAAATGCTGGGGCATATTTGCATGCATTATGGGGGAGTTGTTTATCAGAATTCGCCGCGAGCCATGAAAGACCGGGAGACGGACTGGCGAATGAAGACCGACACTCTCGACGCAGTGCCGAATGAGATCCTGGACGATTTCCCAATAATATGGAGTTATGACCGATTGAAGGAGAATCTGTTCGCCCTCACCCGGATTGGCTATATAGGACTGACTCACGACAGGCGAACCGGCAACTTCTTCGCCCATTCGTTGATATTTCCGCCCGGGAGCCTGAAGGACTGTGAATATAATCCACCGGCTCTTACCGGCTCCAGCCTGTTCAAGTCAAAGGATCCCGGCGATAATACCTCCTTGCCGGTCATACCGAATCCGGGGAATGTGGAAGGTCATAACATTCCCTACGACATTCTGCTTGAGGATCCTTATAAACAGCATATAGCCAGGATGTTGTCGGCAATTGGGGACGCAAGTTTATCATTCCGGCCTGTTATTCTGTGCATATCGGATTGGCAGAAGGCGGTTCCTCTTGTGGAGTCGCTCATCGGTCTCCTGCCTCCCACCGCCCGTTCCCGCACGACATTTTGCACATATGAGGGCGACAGGACATGGACGATACCCCCCCAAGCCGGAGAAACAAGGAGGCAAGCTCCACATGATATCCTGGTACTCTGTGATGTTAATAAAAAACAATCTTTCGATCTGAGACCCGACGAGTACAGGTCGATTTATTCGATCTTCAATTTTGTCCAGAATAAGTTTAGCGAAATGGATGAGCCCCGTCGTTCCGCAAAGTTTGCCGCCAAATGCGTCGCCGACGGGAAAACGGATCTTCTCGGGAGATATAATGAATATGTTGAGAGGTTTGGGTTCGGAGCGGATCTCGATGCCAGGGACAAGATGATTGTTGTGACAGATCTGATTGATGACAGCAGGAGTAGTCCAGGAGTGATGGCGAAAGCTGTGCAATCACTTTCCGACCTGTCCACGAAACCACATCAATTCAGGATCATATTGACGTTGTCCTTGCATCATATTCGCTCGTTGGCGAATATGGATAATCCGGAAGGGCTGGGCATACTGACGTCCGCGGTATCGGATACGGCAAATAAATTGCAGGGGGAAGCGGAGCAGGATCAGACCGATGGATTTATACCTGCGATGAAAAATCTCGCCAGGAAGAAGTTCGCGAACGACAAGATACGCGCCACAACGGCTTTGCTCAGGGCTTGTGGTAATCGGCGAGAGCAAATACATCTCGAATTGATAAAAGAATTCCTCAACAACAAGAAAGCTCTAAAAAGCCCCGCCACTTCACCTGAACGTGAAGAATTGGTTGAATTATTGATTCACGGACTTCGCCTTCTGGAAAAAACCTCTTCCGATAGGATTTTCATCGATCAATTGCTGATTGCTATATTCCGTTCAACCCGCGATATAGGCAATGTTCCTAAATACTGGAATCAAATCGGTGTAGTTGTAAAGGGGCGTCTGAAAGCAAATTGGAGACAAGATGAAGAGAAATTGGCGGACTCCCTCATAAAATACATAACCGCTGACAACTGCCCGGAAGGGAATCTATGGCTCAATATGAGACGGTTGGAAGAGAAAAAACCGCGGGGTGAAAAGCTTATTGACCTGCTGGTAGAAATCAGCCGGGCCGGTTCCCGATGCGCCAATGCGGGAAAAATTACTGAAGATATCCTCAAGAAAGTGAAAGAGCATGTTACCGATCCTTCCGAGAAAGCTGTCGTGCTGGGGCGCATTGCAGATTCTGCTCATACCACGCACTCGGGGCAAGGGTTGTATAAGGCCTACCGTGATGCAAGTAAAAAGCTTGATAAAAATCAAAATGAAAAGATTATACAGAAGTTGGCTGACCGGGGAGCCGCACATGTATTATGCCGACATCTTCTTGATGAAGTATCACCCTGGAATAAAGAAAACAGCCCGGATGTTTTCAAGCTCTGGAAGAAGCAAGTGCTGAATTCTCACAAAGAAGTTATGGATTGTCTGTGTCAAGAGGTTACTAATAGGCTTAGAATCCCCGGTCAGTCGCAGGCGGTATTGCCCCTGGCCGAGAAGCTTATCCCGGTTCGTTCCAACAAGCAAAAACAACAATCCAAACCCTCTCGCAATCTGGTTAATCTCTTTTCAGCTTCGATTATGGCTCTGCCAATGACTCCCATATCAGACATATCGGAAATATGGAGAAATATATTGTCTTCTCCACCTGACGGACTTATGCCGGAAGCGGGAGAACGCCTGAGAGTGATGAAATTTATGAGTGAGATAAATAGTCGCTCAGGTAAACCCGGGTGGTCAGATAATGACTGCAACGATTCCGCATGGAAGCAAGATGCCCGCTCCCTGAGACAACCCGATAAGGAACAGGTATTAGAGTGGTTTGCAGGCACATTTAAAACTACGGGTATAACCACACGACGGGAAGCTGTAGCTTTCGTAAAATTGCTCAAAGCTGTGGGAGAGGGAAGACCTGATGATATAGCCGATGTTGTCGGCAGACTTCTCAGGGGGAGGGATGTTGTGACACGCGTAATGGTTATTATGTCTTTTGTACAACATTCGCTGGAAGATCAACAACCGGACCCAATCTGGGGGAGGATAGTGGAGGCAATTTTGAAACGAGAGGGCAGAAAAACACGACAGCCGCTTGAGGATCACCTGTCGCACCGTTTCAGTAAGCAGGACGAAAAATATAAAAAGCGCCTTCGTCAACTTTGTCAGGATGCCAGATTGAATGTATCAAAATTTGTCTTACCTCCAGTTGGAATGCCAATGGGAGTCAAAACACCCAAAACAGGGAGTTTTACAGGGAAAAAAATTACAGATGATATGAAATCGACGTCAGCCACCGGGCATGAGGATATGACAGACAGCTTGTTTAAAAAAGCCGGCCAATTATTTGACGGTCTCAAGGGACTCTGGGGCGGTTCAAAGGATGATCCGCCTCCGTCCGATAAGTCAAAACCAAGAAGAAAGTGAGAGGGGGTGACCCAACTTGGCTCGACAACGTATGTACTTATTAGAGCGTGCATACGTGGATTACTGGGAGCGTATCCGTAACTTTGTCAGGAGGTTGCTGGAAATTTGCGGTGACGTCTGGTCCTGGTTCTGGGACGGAAGAGGCTCCGATATAATTGAAGTAATCCTGCGTATTTGTGTTGTATTGTCGGGTATTGTCTCCGGTGTTGCATATGTACTCTATGAGAGAAGTCATGGTCGCGGCTTTTCATTCGGGATGTTATTTGTGTTTATAATCATAGCGGTTTATGTATGGGTATTGATGTCCGCATGGAAAGCTCCCATACACTTTATTGCCCGGTTGGTTTCAGGCATATCCGCCGCCGCTGTGGTTCTGTTACTCAGCATAGCGGCAATTGCTATCGCCCTTGTAGTGTTCTCCGTTTATCTGTTTGTGCTTTTTGTTTTGACCGTCCTTTCATTTCTCGTGTTTATTCCCATGCGAGTGGGACAGGAGATCTGGCTTCTCAGTCGCCACATCACATATGAGTGCCCTCATGACGACTGCCAGGAATGCGGACTGCCAATTCATGTTTGCTCTTGCGGTCAACAGTATGATGATCTTCTGCCAAGTTTCTATGGCATATTCCATCATATTTGTCGGCATAGTGATGGTGATGTGAAGTTGCCGACCATGGATTTTCTTGGACGTAACAAGCTAATACGTCGCTGTCGCAATTGTAAGCGGGAATTAATCCATTCCTCACTCGGAGATCTTCCGCCATGGTCAATTGTTGTTATCGGAGGAACCAGCACCGGAAAGACGGTTTATCTCCGCCAGACAGTGCGTCAAATGCTCAAAAGGCCTGGACCGTTGCGAGGCGGCAAAGTGTGTATTGATTCAAACAAGCAGAAAAGTGAAATTGAAAATGATCTTGAGAAATTGGATAAAGGACAGGTTGTGGAGAAAACCGCAGGAGGTGTAAGAGAAGCGCTTGGCGTTGCAGTCAGGCTCCCAAAAAAGGGGTACTTGCTTCAACTATATGACGAGCCCGGTGAATTTTATGCAAAAATGGAACAATTTGGACGGATGCAGGCCCTTCAGAAAGTGAAAGGCATCATTCTTATCATTGATCCATTCTCACTTTCCATGCTTTCCAGGCATGCCGACCAACTGGGGCCGAGACTGAAACCCTCGCAAGATTTATTATCTGACATCATAAGTAATACTATTAATAATATCAGGATAATGTGCGGAACGGGAGGAGACGGTAAATTTGGCATTCCAATCGCAGTTGTGCTAAATAAAGCCGATGCATTTCCAACGCAGGACTTTCCATTTCTTGCCAAGTTGTACAGGGTCAACGGAAGTCCGGGGGGCAAAGAGTTGAGTGAGAATTGTCGGAGCGCGTTGAATAACCTCGGCGAGGGAAACAGTATTCGCTCCCTGGAACAGAATTTCTCCAAAATACGATACTTCGCATGTACATCCCTGGGGCGCATACCCGACCTGCGAAAGACTGAGCCGTTCAAAGCCGCGGGAGTGGTTGAGCCTCTTTTATGGCTAATGGGACTTGATTATAAATAAGGAGATGGGTATAATGCGGTATTTGAAGATGGGAACCCTTCTACTGATAGCTTTGTGTATAGCGATCTCAACATGCTGGGCTCAGGATAAGGCCTCAAAACTCACCCCGGAAGACAAAAAATCTCAACAACAGGAAGCGGTACCCCTCTCCGAGGTAACTGCCGGGTTGAATAAAATCCAGGGATTATCAAAAGAGGAAGCGGAGGAGAAAGCTTTCGCTTTACAAAAACAGGAAGAAAAGGCATCCTGGGAAAGAAAGCGTATCATCCGATTGCTAAGAGCCGCCGCCCTGGAGAAGGCGGGGGAAAGAGACAAGGCAATCGCCACATATAAGAATATAGTAAAAGTGGCAAAAGATACACCATACGCCGTCACTGCAAATTTCCGACTCCATGTTATCGAAAATCCGGATCGAACTTCCAAAGAAATGAAGGCTGTTTATAAGATAATTGCCGGGGAAACTGAGGCAAAGGGATGGTTCCTCCTTTCGGGTAAATGGGTCTGGAGCACGACTCACAACGCCGCTCTACAATCACTTATAGACATGCAATCGAGCCGCCTTTCATTTCGTTTCTTCCAGTACCTGCGGTCGAAGTCTCCCTTTCCAAAGGATTATGCCTACATGTTTGTCCTCCTGGTGCTCACCATCGGCACAAGGCTCATAGCTTTGCCGTTGTATTTCAATGCGGCAAAGGCATCTAACAAGATCAGCCACCTTCAACCGGAACTCGAGATGATTCAGGATATGTATGGTGACGATCCGGGATTGGCCCAACAGGAAACCATGAAGCTTTATGATGAAAACGGAATTAAGGTCTGGAGTGGATGCCTCACCACCCTGATAGACCTGATCTTCGTCGTCTGGGCAATGATAAGCCTGGGTAATTATTCACCACAGATGATTCTCGACGGTTCCAGGTTCTTCTGGATATCTGATGTAACACAGTTTAATTTATTGATAATTGTCGCCTGGATATTCCTGTCAATTATCCAGACAGGACTCAATCCCGTGAGAATGTCCTGTGCCCAAATCACCTGTAGCTCGTTGTTCTTTGGAGCAATAATAGCAGGCATCGCGTGGTGGTGGAAATGGCCGGCATATGTGTTTATTTTCTGGATATCGATGATAGTGGTTGGCACATTGACCATGGGCATTCTCAGAATAATCTGTTCTGCTACGGATTAGATGGTTGAACGTAAAAATGAAGATTGTAACTATTCAACCCCCTGGAATACTTGTCATTCTATTAGGAGGAATTTAAAATAAACCGCAAAGAAGCAAAGAAGAATATAAATGAGTTATCATATAACATCATACAGATTTAGTGCCCGAACTTCTCGAATTTGCCTATGAACGATGTCTTTACTGGGAAATGGGAAGTGAGTGGGAAGTGGGAAGTAGAAAATGAGAGGAATCAAATACGAACGACAAAAGACCTTGGATGCAGAGTATAAGGGTATCAAAAGAATTGTCTATAATTTCTAAACTCGGTGGTATTTGCGGTGAATAGATACAAAAGAAGGAGTTGGGTATATTGCGGTATATAAAGATAGGAGCCCTTCTGCTGATAGCTTTGTGTATAGTGATGTCAACATGCCATGCCCGGGATAAGTCTTCAAAACTCACCCCTGAAGAAAAAAAATCTCAACAACAGAAAGCGATACTCCTCTCCGAGGTAACTGTCAGGTTGAATAAAATCCAGGGATTATCAAAAGAGGAAGCGGAAATGAAAGTTTTAGCTTTACAAAAACAGGAAGAAGAGGCATCCTGGGAAAAAAAGCGAATCATCATCCGGTTGCTTAAAGCCGCCTCCCTTGAGAAGGCAGGAAAAAGAGGCGAGGCAATCGCCACATATAAAAATATTTTAAAAGTGACAAAAGATACACTATACGCCAATACCGCAAATTTCCGACTCCATGTCATCGAAAATCCGGATCGAACCTTAAAAGAAATGAAAACAATTGCGGCTCTGCCTGAGGCAATGGGGTGGTTCCTGCTATCCGGTAAATGGATCTTGAGTACGACTCGTCACGCCGCTTTACAATCACTTATAGACATGCAATCGAGCCGCCTTTCATTTCGTTTCTTCCAGTATCTGCGGTCGAAGTCTCCCTTTCCCCCGGATTATGCTTACCTGTTTGTCTTGCTGGTGCTGACCGTCGGTACCAGACTTCTTGCCCTGCCATTGTATTTCAATGTAGCAAAAGCATCTACACCGCAAAAAGTCTGGAGTGTCACTACTTTAATAGACCTGATCTTCGTCATCTGGGCAATGATAAGTCTGGGCAATTATTCACCACAGATGATTCTCGACGGTTCCAGGTTCCTCTGGATATCTGATGTAACACAGTTTAATTTATTGATTATTATCGCCTGGATAGTTGTTACTACTATTTATATTCTGGCATGGCTCAATCCCGAGGGAGTGTCCTGGGGGGAAATCAACTGTAGCTCATTATTCTTTGGAGCAATAATAATAGGCATTGCCTGGCGGTGGAAATGGCCTGCATATGTGTTTATTTTCTGGATTTTGCTGACAATGGTTGGAAAGTTGACCATGGATATTCTTAGAATGATCTATGCGGCAACGGATTAGATGGTTAAATGTAAATATGAAGATTTGTCAAGGAGTTATTCTGTATGGGTTTCTATGATTATATTGAGAAAATACGTAAAATGGAAGCTATAAGGGATCTTTCGGGATTGATATCTTCTCTTAAATACGGAGATCCGAATACCCGCAGAGCCGCCGCCGATGCGCTGGGAAAACTTGGAGATAAGAGTGCTATATCTCCACTCTTATCCTCTCTCAGAGATGAAAAATTGGGTGTGCGTGAGTCTGTAGTGGAGGCAATTGAGAAGATAGGAATTCCTCCCGACCCTGTGGACAGGGCGCGTTATCTGGTGGCAAAAAAAGATTGGCAGGGAGCGGTAGAATTAGGGGAACCCTCAATTGAGCCACTCATCCTTGCTATGAAGGATAAGAACTCAAATATTTGCATATTAGCATTCAAGTCATTAATATGTTTTGGAAAAACCGCAGTTGAACCACTTTTACATGCGCTTGGAGATAATTCTTCTCAGGTCCGTAATTATGCCGCCCTGGCCCTTGGAGGAATTGGGGATGTAAGAGCGGTAGAGCCCCTGATATCCTCTCTTGAAGACTTCAATAGCGATGTATGCTGGGCTTCAGCCAGAGCGCTTGAAAATATTGGGGAGCCGGCGTTGAAGTCTCTTATAAAAGCTTTGAAAAAGGATAATTGGCGTGTTCGCAAGCTTGTCGCTGAGATACTGGGGAAAATTGGAAGTAGCAAAGCGATGGAACCTCTCATATTAGCTATGGAAGATGAAAAACCTTATGTCCGTGATTGTGCCGTGGAAGCTCTCGGGAATATCAGAGACAAAAGAGCGGTGGAGCCAATTATGTTTGCACTTAAAAATTTAAAAAATCCGTGGTCTTCTTTCAGTATCGCCGCAGTGAGAGCCCTTGGAAGGATTGGAGATACAAGAGTGCTTGAACCACTTACACGAATTCTTAATGAAGGTACTCCCTATTTTCAGGAAACTACAAAAATGGCTGTAAATGATATTGTGAAGAGAAACAAAGAATTGTTCAATAAGATGCCGGTTCCGGTTTGCCCCGATTGTTTCTGCAGATTCAAGGAATTCAAAGTGTCAGTGTCGCTGGCCTTCTCATACAGCTATATCGCATGTAGCAACTGCAGGGGAAATTCCATCCTGGAAAATATTGGTCCAATTATTGCCGTTTTTGACCGGGATATGGACAAAAAGGTCAGAATAAATGACTCAACCTTATTTGTTAACTGGTTTGAATTTATGAAACCGTTTGATTTTGACAGGATCCTTATTATGAAAGCTGACAGTTTTGATATTGACAGTCTTATCCTGGAACTTCATAAGGATTCTGACCCGGATCGTTCCAACAGGCTGGGTGAAATTCCGGTTTACATATCATCAAGGTTGGAACTTCCACCGGGTAAAATTAATCTGCTCAAAATGAGATTTAAAAGTCTTGAAGTTATTGATGTCGAAGATTCATCTTAAAGTCGGATCGGGGAGGTTTTTCCCGAAGATGACATTTGATGATTAGGTCTTCAAATATCCGGGTATCCGGTAATTCATTATGAAATGGGTGAGAAATATGAGTAAGAAAAAATCAGGTTTACATCTTGCCGCCTGCCTTGTGAAAATTAATATAATCCCTCATTCACCGGTACAGGCCGACGAGGAAGAAAGAATTAATATTCTGAAGAAAATTGTTAACGGAGTCATGGGGAGAGATTGGATCTCATCGGATCCAGACAACAGGATAATCAAGGATACGGTTGACGGCATGATTATTGCATACTGTAATAACCGCGAGTTTGAAGACTCCCTGAATCATGCCGTGGAGATCCGGAAAAGGATCGAGGCATCAAACGGGGAGAAGACAGATGCCGATAAAAAAGTCAATATAAGAATCGGACTTTATCATGGTCCGGTTCATTTAAGAGTGGAGGCAGATAAACATTATTATCTTGCAGGCAATAGTGAAAATAATGTGGTACGGGTTGCTGACTGCGGGGAAGCGGGGCACATTCTTTCGTCCTCAAGTTATCGAAAGTTATTCCCCCACAGAAAAATATTTCATTATTGTGGGAAGTATAAGGATCAAAGTGGTGACATCCTTGAAATATATAACATATATAAGAAAGATCAATTCGGCAATAGAAAAACTCCCATGAAAAACAGGATTCCCGATATTCCTAACACCCAAAAGTTGACAATACAGAGAGTTAAAGGCAAGCCTGATCATCTTGAATTCCAGAGTGGCGGTGAATATGCGGCGATTCAGAAAATACAGTACCAGGTTGACGAGGCTACCATGAATATTATTAATTCCAGACTTGATGATATAGCCTGCAATCTATCCAATATGGAGGTTGTTTATTCTAAATTTGAGACTCTTGGTGGGTTAATGTTCAGGATATTATTACCTGGCAACATCCAGAATTTCATAACAGGATTAAACAGTCCCATTACCATATTGACAGACGACCCGAAGAATCCCTGGGAACTGCTACATGACGGAAACGGGTTCCTCTGTATGAGGGTTCCCATTGGAAGAAAGCTGATCTCCCAATTTGCAAGGACACAGGTGATTTCCACTCCAAGAGAGAAGCCTTCCGTCCTTATTATTGCAAGTGAGATAAGGGGGCTGAAAAATGTAACACAGGAAGCTGAAGAAATCAGAAAACTTCTGGTGGACCAGGACACCTGTGATGTCAGAATGATGGTGGGGGATAATTTAAAGTGGGATGATGTCCTGGGAACGCTTATGCAAAACAAATTCGATATCATTCATTATGCCGGGCATGCCACCCTGGATAAAGAAAGCCAGGAAGGAAAACTACTCTTATCTGACAACCCTCTCACGGCAAATCAGTTGATGAGGTGTATTAACGGTTCTCCCCTTTTCTTCCTGAACGCATGCCTTACATCAAGAGATGACAACAATAATCTCAATGCAGATGCTGAAGAAATATTTGTCAATTCACCCAGGATAAATCTCAATTTCGGTACGGCCCTTCTTATCGGGAATACAGGAGGAGTGGCAAAAGCATTCATCGGATCCCAGTGGAAAATTGATGATGAAAGCGCAAGGGATTTCGCCCTCTCATTTTACAGGTATCTCAGGGCGGGAAATGAGATAGGCGAGGCATTAAGACTTGCCCGGGGAGATTCAATGAAAGATTATAGAAACATGCCCACATGGGCGGCATACGTTCTTTATGGGAATCCACGATACAGGGTATTTGAAGTGGAGGAGATGGAAGAAGAAGAAGAAAACGGAAATGTTATTGATATACAGGAACCCCGGGGAGAAGAGACTGGTCAGCCTGTAACGGAGCCTGTTCAAGAGGAAACGGGACTGGTTATTGATAAATTGGACGATTCCGCCAACACGGTCTTGTTCCAGGGAATACAGGAAATGCAAAAGGCGAGATCAGCCAGTCTCACAACACCTTTCCTTATGACCGGGCTTCTCAAAATTGAAGATGGATATGCCCGGAAATTCATAAAGTCAAACAACCTGGAACCTGACGATATGATTAAAATCCTGTCGGAATTGATGGCCGGAGACGACGATGTAAAAACTGAGGAGATTGGTATATCGGAGCGGGTGATGAAGATTTTTGAGCTTGCCGGGGAATACTCCAACCTGGATTCCGGTGAGAATTTCGTTCGTGAAAAACACATCCTGCAGGGATTCTTTGAAAACGGCGGAGGCTTCACCGGGGGTATTCTGAGAGAATATGAAATTGATTTTCCGGAAACAAGAGAAGAGATCTTTTTAATGCCACTATTTGCCCCTTCCAGAGGAGCTATAAGACAGAATAGAGAGAGGGAATCTCCCATATTCCGGGGGGGTGAGCCTACAGGAGAAGAAGAGATCGGGGATGATCGGCAACCAAGAGTGGAATCTATAGGGGAGTCTTTCGACAACCTTCGATTCAGCTCATTCTATCCCAAGGAGATAAAACATGATGAATTCGGTAAAATCATTGCATACGCTCATATTGAAAGTCTGGCGGCGGTAGTGGCGCGGGAAGCGAAAACTTTATTAAATCTTCCTCAAAATGCACAAATACAGGCAAATATTAAAAAACCGTCAAGGCAGATTCCAAAATTCAGTAAAGTCATGGTAACAGCGGATATTCCCGGACTTCTATTTGATTCAACAGAAGCGATCATGCCGATATGGGAGGATAAGCAATCGGTTACTTTTCGCTTCAGGATTGATCCTTCTTTTAAAGGAAACGTTTGCCGGGGGTGGCTCCACTTCTGGCTTGAGGGAATGATTCTTGCCGATTTGCGCATAAACATTTTCATCACACGCGAGGATATTCCGGAAATTTTCAAAGAAGAATTGTCTCAGATAAATACAAGCCCCTATCCTTCAGTTTTCCCGTCCTATTCTCACAGGGATGCCGCAGTTGTCAAAAATTTCAAAATATGCGTGGAGGCACTCGGGGGTGAGTACCTTCAGGATATAAGCACATTGCGCACAGGACAGGACTGGAATAAGGAGCTTATGAATTTAATTAAAAAAGCTGATGTATTCCAGCTTTTCTGGTCAGAGAACTCAGCTTCTTCATGTTTTGTTGAGCAGGAATGGCGTTTTGCCCTCGAGGAAAGAAAAAGGCGTCCTGATCCCCTTTTCATTCGCCCGGTTTATTGGTCACCGGAGCCTGTCACCTTTCCGAAAGAACTTGATCCTATACACTTTGCACCGTTTCCTGCGTCACAATTCGCTGATCCATCCGGCATGATGGACAGCCTGTTATTAAGAAAGCTCAGGGAGATGAAACTGGATCCAAATCAGGTTTCGCAGCATGTGAGAAATGACCTGATAAACTCTATGGAAATTGTAAAAATGAGGGGAAATAGCATTCTTACCACATCCGATCTTTTCATGAGATTCGCGGATAACAAGTCCGGGGAAACATGGCGACTTCTACGCTTTTTTGAGGAAGCCATCCTTCATATGAATGATATTCATCAAGATGTCAAAACCGCAGTGAATGAAATAAAAATCCCCTGGAGCGCGGATATAGTCATATCGTCCCGATTGAAAACAGTTTTCAAGAACGCTTTGAAAATCGCCGATTCATCTGCCGATTCCCCCGGGATTATCAGGGAAAGACATGTTTTACACTCAATGATTCAGGATGCAATTGTTTCAGGGGGAAGAAGCCTATTATTCCTTATCTTAAAAAAATATGGATTTGATCTCGAAATGGCCGCGAGACAATTAAATATTGATACCGGGTCCATTTCAATTGAATCTCCCATCATGGATCCCAACATAATTGGATTGATGAGCGAAGATGCACGAAAAGCCGTCAAATTTGCCCGGGAATCGGCATTGTCAAGACCCAACAGGTATCTGACAACATCGGATCTCCTCATCGGTCTTATGGAATTGAGAGGCCTGACACAAAGAGTATTTCGCCGTTTCGAAATAGACCTGGAAAAAATGAAAAAAGTTCTGTTACCTTCCCTGTTAACTATTGCACCGCCTCCGGGCAAGGGCTTGAAGCTATCACGCAGGTTAATGGCAAATGTTCTCAATCCGGCGCTTCAAGTAGCAAAAGAAAGTCAAAAACCCGTTGATGAGAAAGCTTTACTCAAGACTGTGATAAATGAAATGATACGAGACCGAAATTGTCTAACATCAAAAATGCTATCAATATTGGAATTTGATCCGATAAAAGCCCTCCAGTATGTGGACGAATAGGCGTGGCCATTCATTTAGTTAGCCATTTCTAATAGGTTTTGTCCTATTCTCCCCCCCCCATGTCCCCCTTCTCGGAAAGGAGATTAAGAGGGGGGCAAAAGGATGACAATATTTCCTGAGTATAGCTCATATGTATTCCTTTCACTTCCTGGAATCCCGGATAGGTTGCAATGAAGTTGGCCGAAAACTCGGCGCGCCCTAATTCTTGCTGTCGAGACTGGAAACGATTGGGGTGCACATGCTTAACACCATTTTCCCATGTGATTATCTTATTGTTCAGAAAAAAGCAAATAGCATTCTATAAATCCCTATTAACAGATAATCTTTCCCTGTTGCCCCAAAAAAATTCCCTGTTATCTTTTTAGGGAAATTGGAATTTTACCAGATTCTTTGATCGGGAAAGCCCCTGTTTTGCTATGTTTGTTCCATCACGATTTTCCCCTTATTCCAATGAACCTACCCGAAAAGTTAATATTTCCCTGTAAATACCCTGTTTTTTGATGTTTTCAGGTGAGATTCTAGTATGGTTGAGTGCGGGAAATTTTAGTTCACCAGCATTTGCCCCATGTAGCCGGACGAGATTTTTACATATTTTGCGGTGTAACTATTTAACTTTATTGTTTATCTCCTCCGGGTCTTATTAATCCTTATCTGTTAATTGGGGTCAAGGGATACTATGAGGATGTTGGACGGATGTTTTTTCGTTGCCGAGCTTGGTCATTATTATCTCTTGTTTTATTCTTAAGCTTGTTAATTCTCATCTCAACTTGCTCAAGAAGCTTCGGGGCAATATAGACATACTCGAGAATTGCCCTGCAAATATCTTCCAAAATTGGTATTTCACCTTGTGTTAGTCCCCCCAAATCTGCATGAGCACCTATATTTCTTAAATCTCGTAACCCATGAGCCAATTTCATTAAGCGCTCAGGAATCTTGCCTTCTTCTGATAAATTCTTTAAACGCTCATAAAGACTCTTCCCTTCTGCCTTTTGGTCAATGCAAATAATGTCGAGAACTCTGCCAAGAAGAACAGCAAACGCATTGCAGTCAATGTTTCTTATATTCAGAGCCTCCTTGTATGCCTTATTAACCTTATCCGGAAGTCCTTCGAGAGGTTTGGCAACAAAGGGATAAAGAATCTCATATTTCCATTCATCAGGATCAAAGTAATTACACCACAGAATTTTTTGAAAGAGAATACCTGAGCATGCAGGACATTTAACAAGATTCCAGTCCGTGTAATCACTATGCCCCTCAAAAAGAGGGTCGTTTTCAAATTCAAAGGGATTTGTTATTATTGAATATGATGCTACGATTTCCATTGGAGATTCATTTGGGTGTATATACATTCTGTCAAAAAATCATGCCGCCTTGAGATCAGTTATTCCCG
>JAIORV010000046.1 GCA_021107945.1 Vulcanimicrobiota bacterium
GAAGGTTGCTTATTTCATGCCAAGATTCCTACTTTGACAAAAAACATGTGCACCCAATTGGTTAACAAAAACAAAGGCGTACTACCTTCTTTATCCTTCGCATTGACATCCGCCCCTTTATCTATGAGAAGTTTTGCTGTATATGGATGTCCCAACGCAGATGCCGCGTGCAATGGTGTTATGCCGTCGGTAGTCACCGCATTGACATCCGCCCCTCTATCTATGAGAAGTTTTGCTGTCTCTCTATCGGATGTCAATTCTGTACATCCCGACATAATTGCCGCGTGCAATGGTGTTATGCCGTCGGTACCCTTCGCATTGACATCCGCCCCTTTTGATATGAGAAGATTTGCTGTATCTATATATCCCAACGCAGATGCCGCGTGCAATGGTGTTATGCCGTCGGTAGTCATCGCATTGACATCCGCCCCTTTTGATATGAGAAGATTTGCTGTATCTGTATATCCCAACTCAGATGCCTTGTACAATGGCGTTATGCCGTCGGTAGTCACCGCATTAACATCCGCCCCTTTTGATATGAGAAGATTTGCTGTATCTGTATCTCCCATAGATGCCTTGTGCAATGGCGTTAAGCCGTCGGTAGTCACCGCATTAACATCCGCCCCTTTTGATATGAGAAGATTTGCTGTATCTGTATCTCCCATAGATGCCTTGTGCAATGGCGTTAAGCCGTCGGTAGTCACCGCATTAACATCCGCCCCTTTTGATATGAGAAGATTTGCTGTATCTGTATCTCCTCTATAAGCTGCCTCGTGTAATGGTGTCTCGCCGTAGGTAGTCACCGCATTGACAACATCAGGAGATCGTTTAAGGATTTTTTCTACTCTTTTTTTATCTCCAGTTTCTATTGCACCATAAATATCATTATCTGCAAATAGCCCAAAGATACCACCCATAAGTTCCCTCCATTTTTTATTTAACTTAAACCCAGAAGCAATTTCCTCAATATTATCTTTTCCCCCTCCTCCAGTCCCAAGGTGGGATCGGGTTCTTCCCCTGCCACAGTCCCCGCTTCGCCTTACGGGCTTCGTTCTCCAGCTTCCCCAACTTCTTGTCTTTCGAGTAATACCTGTACCACCAAGCCAGCCCCGCCTTCAAGAGTTCCCGGCTCAAATCTTTGTTGTCTGGCAATTTTACCCATCCCAGAGTCCTCTTGTACTTGTCTCTTTTTCTGTACTTCACCTTTACGGTTTTAAACCTTGTCTTCCTGGCCGTGAATCTTTTCGCCTCATACCCATAAGGTTGGTTCAGTTCCGGACAGTCTATCCCCAGGAGCCGAACCTTCTCCTCTTTTCCGTCATGCATTACCAAAATAGTATCTCCGTCGGCAACCCTTACCACTTTGCCGGTGAATTCCCGATACCTGGTTGTCCAAAAATAAAGGATTGCCAAAAAGAGGATTAAAACAGCCCAGAATAGAGGCTTTCGCATTAACTTCTTTAACTTCATAGTCGATTACTCCCCCCTTATCTCCATACTCCTTCAAGGAATACGGATTCTCCAACTTATACCTTTTGTGTCCCGTCCCGTTAATTTTTTAATATTTCGTTAATATCATCTTTTTCCTTTTATTAGTCAATTATAATTCAGGGTGTCCCGCCCCGGTCAATAGTTCAATCGGAGGATATATCATTATCTTTTGATAGGGGAAATGTTATCTTTTGGGTACCGATACATTAACACTCCTTATTCAAGTGTTGAAATTGAATTATCCCCGGATTCATTTAAAAATATCCCTGTCCTGCCACAGGGTCCCCCTTATTTCACCGGATACGCGGCACTTTGTCACTTGTTGTGGAGCGGGCTTCTCAATTTTTGGAAGCCTGACATGTTTTTTCAGTTCCTTTTGTCCCGGTTGTATTGTAATCGTATCCATGTAATCCCTGTACCCACTGCACGAAGCTTTAATAGTATGAGTTCCCGGGGGAACATTCTTGATTTTATAGGCTCCGCTTCCCGTGAAATCCGTGAAAGAGCCTATGGTGACCGTCACATTGGAAATCACCCCACCATCCGAGTCATAAGTCCATCCATATACCCTACATCTCTGTTTATTGCTTGCTTCCTGTGAAAAAGCGGAATAAGTCAATGCAAATAGAAGTATTACAAATAATCCTATGAACAGAAACCCTGAAAAACGTTTCATCTATTTTCCCTCCTCAAATTTTATGTATTCCTCATATCCGGCAGGCAGGAAATAATACCTTATTTAATGAATTTCCTCCGGATTTTTCATCCCCTGCATTCCAGGTGAAAAAGGTATTATAAAGAAACATATATTCAGAGCGTATTCATACAAGTGGAAAACGGAGGTAGATTTGCTCAAAATATCCGCATACAAGACGAATTTCAAAATTGATCCGCCCATATCAATCTCGTTTCACACATGGCATTACAGAGAGAATGTGCTTGTTTTCCTGAAATACAAAGGGTTGGAAGGAGTCGGTGAAGCTTCGCCTTTCAAGCCTATCACAGGAGATTCACAGCAGGAGGTAATCAGTGAAGTAATGTCTCTTGAGGGGATTCCCTTTGATCCTGAAAAGAACGGACTCGAAGATCTCCATTCCTTTCTTGATGAGAAAATCAAATCACAAACATTAAAGGCGGCGATAGATTTTGCTTATCACGATCTTATTGGAAAAATAAAAGGTATTCCCGTTTATAAGATATATGCGGAGAAAGTGTGCCCGGTGGACAATTCCATAACGGTAACGATTCAGGATTCCATCAGGAAGACGGCGGAGGAAGCGGCCGGAATATTTCAAAAATATCCTCATTTGAAGATCATGAAAATAAAGCTAATGGGCGATGGGATGGACATTGACAGAACCAGGGCCATAAGAAATATCTCTCCGGAAAATATGCGGTTTGTACTTGACGCGAACCAGGGCTATGATGACCCCGACAAAGCCTTGGCTGAGTTGAGAGAGATGGCCGCGATTCTCCGGGATGTGATTCTCGTGGAGCAACCCTGCCCAAAAGAAAACCTGGATATGATGAAGTTTATTGACGAGAACCTGCCGGATATTCCCATATTTGCGGACGAATCAGCGGCGACGGTTGAAGATGTTGCCCGTATCATCGAGAAAAGGGCGGCAAGAGGTGTAAACATAAAACTCCAGAAAGCAGGGGGTATATATCCCTCAAAAAAGATTGCCCGTATGTGCCGGGATGCAGGTTTGAAGATTATGGTGGGAGCGATGTTAGGCGGCCCTGTGTCGGCGTCCGCAGGTGCTCATTTCGCATGCTCAACCCCGGGACTCGTCCTGACCGATCTCGACTGGGATCTGGATGTACCCCCATACACCGACAAAATAGCGGATTTCAGAAACGGCCAAAGAATACCGCCAGAGGAAGTGGGACTGGGGATCGATATTGACTTTGATAAGATGAATGAATTAGTCAAATCCGGCGATCTGATCCTTGAGAAGATAAGGTAAAGAACTATACTTCAATCAGGACTTACACAAACGTCATTCCGAACTTGTTTCGGAATCTAACAACGACAACCTTTTTTCAATAGATCCTGAAACAAGCTCAGGATGCTTGCTCTGTATTCATTTCAGAGACGAAACCAAGCTATCTTATCTGAAAAACGAGTAACTCCTATTCAATATATCTACAAACTAAAAAACCCACCGTTCCCTTGAAACAGTGGGTTCCCTTGCAAGCGCCCGAGAGGATTTGAACCTCCGGCCTACTGATTCGTAGTCAGGCGCTCTATCCGCTGAGCTACGGGCGCAAGAATGGCGGAGAGGGTGGGATTCGAACCCACGGTGGGGCTTTAAGAACCCCACAGACGCTTAGCAGGCGCCCGCCTTAGACCGACTCGGCCACCTCTCCGTCGAAGCTTTTATATTTTAGCACATTTCATTTTCACGATCAATAGGATAATGTTTATTTATGGATTTTATTTTAAATATTAAACAGATGACCTATACCCACATACCTATTCGCCATAAAGTGGTTTTATTGCAGCCGGGAAACCAGTAATGTCCAAAGAACCTATTTAATATGGTTTATTTGGGGAAGAAACTTTTTTGAAAAAATGTTTCTTCCCCAGATCCCATCCGATTCCATCCTTAAAACCTCAAGATTTCTTAACAATGTATTTTTCACTAAACCAATTTGTAACATACTCCAAATCATATCGTTTTTCGGCAATACCCGTGGCAATATCTACAATTTCGTCGCTATGAACGGGGTTTCTTTCATAGGCTCCTTTTTTTTTAAAAAGGACATAGCGAAACTCATTCCTGTTCTTTTATTGCCATCACAGAAGATATAGCCATCAATAATTCTATGTGCATAAAAAGCGGCTTTTTGGTGGAAAGTTTTATGATGATCGTCATTTTTAACATCTTCCACTAAATAATCAAGGCTATTCTCATTACTGAGATTGTTGTCATTTTTGGAACGAAAACAGGGTCCCTCAATATCCTGGTTATTCCTTATTATGTCTTCTTTTGTGAGATAGCATTTACATTTCTGCAAGTTTCAACCAAGCCTTTTTGTGTCTTTCCTTTATATTTTTATCAATAATAATATCTATTTCATCATAATACTTCTCAATATTATCCTCTATTTCTTCCATAAATTTTTTCATTGCTTCCGAAGGAGTGTTTGCAGAAAGTGAGATTTTCAGCTTCTTGTTCTCAGCCTTGAATCCTTTGCCAAAAATAGATAAAGTAACAACTATGGGTTTTTTGAGCAGAGTGGTTTTTGTTGAAAGAAGAGGAACTTCCAATTTTTCCTTGTTGTTCAAATATTTAACATATTTTTCACAGGAATCAAATTCCAATCTATTTTTTTTACTATATTGATTGCCTTTGCTATCTTTTATTACATCAGGAACATCGTTTAGAATACTCATATCACGTCACCCCTCAAATATTGTCTGTAAGAATCAGTGATTGACTCTTCGAAAATATTCTTACAAATTCTATGCCCCATTTCTATCTCTCTGCTGTTCTCTTCTATTCCGAATTTACCTTGATTTGAATATTGAAAAACAGGGCGCTGTCCCTAGTTTTTTCC
Source organism: Vulcanimicrobiota bacterium (assembly GCA_021107945.1). Taxonomy (GTDB): domain Bacteria; phylum Vulcanimicrobiota; class JAJTBE01; order JAJTBE01; family JAJTBE01; genus JAIORV01. Next base: position 5,059 of record JAIORV010000046.1, read on the forward strand.
CGATTTCTTCTCTCCCCACCAACTCTCCAGGCGTGCCTTCATTCTCTTTTCATGTCCCAAGTTACCGGGTTCGTAGAAGCGTTTTTTGGAAAATCCCTCGGGCATGTAATCCGATTTGACGAAGTGTCCCGGGTAGTCGTGGGGATATTTATATTCTTTCCCATACCCCATTGCCTTCATTCCTCTTGTTACCGGGTTTCGAAGTTGGAACGGCACGGGAGGTTGATTTCCCTTTTCGACTTCTTCCCATGCCCTGTTCAATCCCATATATGCGGTGTTGCTCTTGGGGGCGCAGGCAAGATAAACCGTCGCCTCGGCAAGTGATATTCTCGCCTCCGGCATGCCCACAAACTCAACTGCCTGATATGCGGCGTTTGCTACGTTAAGAGCGAATGGATCCGCAAGGCCTATGTCCTCGGCCGCAAGAATGACGACTCTTCTCGCCACGAACCTGGGATCCTCGCCGGCATGCAACATTCTTGCAAGATAATACAGGGCGGCATCGGGATCGGAGCCCCTCACGCTCTTGATAAATGCTGAAATTGTGTTATAATGCTCTTCGCCTGTCCTGTCGTAGAGGGTCTTCCCCGACTGGATTGAATCCAGGAGATGATTTTCATTTATCCTTCGAATTCCGTCCTCAGCGGGATCCACAACCATTACCGCGGTCTCGAGGGCGTTCAGGGCAATGCGGGCATCACCGCCGCTTGCGTCAATAAGAAACCGGTATGCATCTGCGGAAAGCTCCACATTGAATTCAGCCAGACCTCTGTCTTTGTCCGCGAGCGCATGATCGATAATTTGCCTCAAGTGCTCCTCTTTGAGTGGCTCCATGCGGTAAATTCTCGTGCGGGAAAGGAGAGGTGAGATTACCTCGAAATAAGGATTTTCAGTCGTTGCACCTATGAGAACAACCGCTCCCTTCTCGACATGGGGTAAAAAGGCATCCTGTTGAGCCTTGTTGAAGCGATGAATCTCGTCAATAAAGAGAACCGTCTTCTGGTGAAGTTTTTTTCGCCTTATGTCGGCCTCTTTTATCACATTCCTTACATCCTTCACGCCGGAGTTCACGGCCGCAAGGCTTACCATATGCCCCGATGTTTTACTCTTTATAATGCGCGAGAGAGTTGTCTTGCCGCAACCGGGCGGCCCCCATATAATAAATGAGGGAAAGGAATCTTTCTCTATAGCTGACCTGAGCATCTTCCCGGGTCCCAGGATATGATCCTGTCCCAGGAATTCATCCAGGCTCTTTGGTCTCATTCGCTCCGCGAGGGGAGCTTTCCATCTGTTCTTTTCACCTGACAAGGATTTGTTACCTCCATAGTGAAAATGGTTGACTTGTGACGACAAGCACATAGCGCGTTGCGCTCTTATGATATAATTGAAACGGTGTTGAAAATTAAATGGACGAAAAACTAAAAAATCTTACTAAACGACAACGCTCCATACTCAACTTCATAGTTAAATTTACCGACAAGAACGGGTTTCCTCCCACGATAAGGGATATTGGAAAAGCTGTGGGGTTATCATCCTCATCGACAATTCACTTTCACCTCGGCAACCTGGAGAAGGTGGGACTCATACAGAGGGATCCCACAAAGCCAAGGGCTATGAAAGTATTGATATCTCCAGGCAACGGCAAGAAATCGGGTAAGAAGGAATCCGAGTCACCGGTTATTGAAAAACGGGAAGATGTAGTTGATTATCCCCTTGTAATTGGCTATCAGGAAGAGATTCCATTTTTCAGTGAAAGAAATGTGGAGAAAATAATTCCTCTTCCGATTGAGCTTTTTGGAAGTCGGGAGGGATTTCTCCTCCGGATGCCCGGCAAGGGTATGATCGATATCGGTATTAATGACGGCGATCTCTGCATAATGAAAAAAACGAACAGTGTTGATGATGGAGATATTGCAGTAATAGCGACGAACAGGGAAATGACTGTAAAAAGGGTATTCAGACATCTGGGTGTATATCGTCTGGAGCCTGAGAACAGGCGAATGAATCCCGTGTATGTAAAGGAATTAAAAGTTCTCGGAAAGCTAACAGGAGTTTTACGCTTATTTTCTTAAGGAAGGAAAGAAGCTTAAAAGCAAGAAGTTAATATAAAAGATTCCAATAAATGACATTAATATGTCGGGAAAGGAGATCCCGGGATGAAAAGAAAAATTGCAATGTTTTTGTTTATCTGTATTATCGTCGCGACAATATCCGCCTGGGCGGTATCACCAGAATGGAAACTGGTTATTGCCGTGAAGGGTATTGTGCAGAGTCAATTTACAGGCTCATCAAAATGGGTTCGCATTTGGCAGAGTCGTATGCTCAAAGATGGTGACAAAGCAAGGACGAAAGCGGATTCCAGAGCAAAAATCAGGCTTGCAGACAACAGTGTTGTAACTGTAGGCGCGAGCTCGGAGGTCGAGGTGTCTCAGTTCAAGCTAAAGAAGCAATCCAGGGTTGTAAAAATCAAGCTCTTCTTCGGCAAGATAAGGAACAAGGTGGGACGTTTCACAGGTAAGGAGTCAAAATATGAGGTTCAAACTCCAAATGCCGTTATGGCGGCAAGAGGAACGGACTTCTATGTAGAGTATGACAACGATCGAGCGGATGAAAGCGAAGAAGAGATCGGAGGATTTACACGCCTAATGGTATTCTCGGACAATGTCGAGATTACAGCTGGAGGAGTGACCAGAAACATTTCAGCCGGAAATTCAGCAATTATAGGACCGTCCGGGATCATTATGATGAATCCTGCAAATTTCATGCCAACAAGCGCGCCTCCTCTGGGAGCCAAAGTTGGACCCGGAGATGCGGATTTAAGGCAGTATGAAGCCACGGAATATCATGCGAATATGCCTGAGATTCCACTGGATCCAAATCTTCCGCCACATGGTCCAAATAATACTCCGCCTGCAAGCCCGGAAATTCTTCCCGATGCGCCAGTAGTACCTCCACCAGGACATACAGGCTCAATTACGGTTATTGTAAAATAGACGGAGAACGGAGGTCGGAGGTCGGATTTGTAGGAGGGACGTCCCCGTCCCGATAAATGGATGATAGAATTAAGCCCTTTAAGAAAAGCTATAAAATGCCTGGATGACTCCCTGAAGATAGTTCATAATCCTGAATTTATCTCAAATTTGGATTTGGCGGTAAAGGACCTTTTAAAGGCGGGTGTTATCCAAAACTTTAAGGTTACTTATGAGTTATGCTGGAAGTTTATGAAAAGGTATTTAGAAATAAATATAGGTAGTCAATATATTGACGGCATACACCGAAAAGAGCTTTATCGACTGGCGGCTGAACATCATTTAATCAAAGAAGTTGAAGCATGGTTTGATTACAATAAGGCAAGAAACTTGACCTCCCACACTTACCGGGAAGAATATGCCAACGATGTTTTTCAGTCCGCTGAAAAATTTCTGACCGATGCCGGTTTTCTGCTATCTGCGTTAGAAGCTCGCAATGATTGACATAAAGCCGGGACATAAAGAGATAATTGACAATATTTTAAAAGAACATGTGCCGGAATTTGAGGTTCGGGCATTTGGCTCCAGGGTAAACGGGACGGCAAAAAGTTATTCAGACCTGGATTTGGTTCTGGTAGGAAATCAAGAGGTTAGCATAAGAAAGTTAAGACAGTTGGAAGACGCTTTCCAGGAGTCTGATTTACCCTTCAGGGTTGATGTTATTGACTGGAACAGAATATCCGATGAATTCAGGAAGGTTATTGAAAAAGGGTTTGAGGTGATATGGAAAACGGAAAATGGAAGACGGCTAACTGATCCATATTCCGTAATCTGTAATCCGCAATCCGTAGTCCGTAGTCCGTAACCACATTTTAGGAGATGGTGTGTTTGAATATTCCAAGGATAGGAGCTGATTATACTTCGAGGCAGAAAATAATATCGTTTATCATCAGTGTCAGCTTTTCCATCCTTGTGGTATTGGCAATCTCTTACAACCTTATTTATAACGATGCATCATTTGAATATAACCCATTCGCATTTATCGACAATCCTATTGTCGATAAATTTTTTGTAAAGAGATTACTCAAAGCGAAAAACCCCCCGGTTTCACAGAAGGTATTACTCGATCTTGTACTTGTCAAGATCGACAGTGAATCCCTTGGCACCCCGGAATTCCCACAGTGGCCCATCCCCCGCGCCCGTTATGCGGAATTGATAAGTAAGCTGGAAAAGGCAGGAGCAAAAACGATAGGCTTTGACATTGTGCTTGCCGAGGAATCGAATCCGGAAAACGACAAGGTACTGGAAGAAGAACTGGCACGGGTTGATAACGTTTTCCTGCCGTTCTATTTCTATACTTCGCTGGAGAAAATCGACAAGGAGCGTATTGGGGCTGAGGATGAAGAAGAGATAATATTCAGCAAAAAATTACCATACAAACCCTTTTACGATGCTCTCCGGAAGAATGTAAAACAGGGAGATTCAAGAGTAGGCTTGGTGTCAATCGCCCTTCCCGATGTAGTCAGGCGCGTACCTATATGTCAATCATCGGAAGGGAAGGATTATCATGCCCTGAGTCTGCTTATGGCTGCACATTTCAAGGGAATCCCCCTGGACAAACTTTCAAATCATGCCGCAAAGGGCTATTTTTTAATGGACGATACAAGCATCCCCCTGACACAGGGACAGATGCGAGTGAATTACATGTTTCCCCCCAGCAGGGCGGATTTTCTTGCCAACCGGGAATTCAACCTGGGACATTTTATGATGGAATTTCCCATAAGCCAGGTTTTCAAGATGAGTGACGAGGAGTTGAAGGATGCATTTAACGGCAGGATGGTCCTTGTTGGTGCGACAGCCGAGGGGGCGAAGGATCTCAAGCCCACGCCTTTTGGAGTTATCCCCGGTGTTTATAGTCATGCAAACCTGATATTCTCTTTCCTGGGGAAAAAATTTGTCAGGCCTGCCACACCTCTTTTCAATATAATCGTTGTCCTGGTTATCGGGATACTGATGGGATTTCTCATGCCAAGGCTATCTCCCTGGGCGGGAGCGGTGTTTACAGTTATCTTATGCGTCGGATACTACCAATTTTCTTACTATCGATTTGTTTACTCCGGGGTCATAAATTATATAGCTTCACCAATTATAAGCGCAGGCTTCGGTTATGTGGTTATTAACATCTATCACCATGTCGCAGAGATGAAGGCAAAAGCAAGCATTTCAAAAATGTTCCGTGAATTTGCGCCCCTGCCGTCTCCCCTTATCGAGAAATATGTGGAGCAACATGGTGGCAGTGCGGCAACAGGTGGAGACATTGCCCATGTGACAATCCTGTTTGCCGACATAAGAGGTTATACGGATTTGTCGGAAAAACTCAGCTCCCAGGAAGTAATGAGTCTTTTGAATGAATATCACGAAGCTATGGGTGAAATTTTCAAGGAAACGGGAGGAGTCATCTTCACATATATCGGTGATGCTCAGCTTGTGGTCTATGGGCTTGAGGGGATCTCAAAAGTTAATCACGCGGCGGCGGCTATCAAAGCCGGGCTTATGATGCAGAACAGACTTGACAAGTTGAAAGCAAAATGGGAGAGTGAAAACAGGAGTATATTCGAGGTAGGCGTGGGAATGTGTACCGGCGAGCTTTCAATTGGTGTTGTCGGCTCAAAGCAGTTGAAGCAATATACTGTAATCGGCGACACGGTGAATGTGGCGTCCAGAATCCAGGGAATGAGCAGAGAGTTGGCAAGTCCTGTCCTGATTCACGAGAGAACCTATTTAATGGCAAAAGATTGTATAGAGGCGGACCCCCTGCGCCCGGTGAAATTAAAAGGAAAACAGAAGCTTGTAAATGTATATCGGGCAAAAAAAGTTCTTGAAATAAAACCCTATGATGGTGACGAAATCAAGGATCTGGATAAAGAAGTTGAGGAACTTCACAGAAAGCGTAGTGAAGCGATTGAAAAACTGAAAGCCCAAAGAGAGACTAAGACTTCATCGGGACGTGACAGTCGGAGACAGGCGACAAAAAGAAGACGCAGAATGGACGAGGAAAAAGAGAAGGCGGAGGAGAAAGAGGCAGTTGAGCCGCCTCCGGATCCATCTCTTCTTGAGCCACTCGAGGAGAAATCCAAAGGGCAAGTAATAAATAACGATCAGGAAGAATAAGGACAGAAGTAGGAATTGGAATTTCTTTATTGAATATTGTTTTGTATTAGATCTGTATTAGATCCTCCTTGCAGGACTAAATATATTAATACTACATTCAACAGGTTTCAATCAAACTAAAGTGGGTGAAGCTTATGGATAGCGCTATTCAAAACGGGGCTGAAATCAGCGAGAAAGTCAAAGAATTTCAGGAGCGCGCCCGGAGGATGAGGGTGTCTTTTGTGGATCTGGAAAACATAGAGATAGATCCTGAAATTGGACAACTCATTCCCGAAGCGATGGCAAGAAGATACCAGGCTATATGTATAGGAAAGAAAGAAAGAAAGATCACTCTTGCAATGGCTGATCCCGTAGATGTTTTTGCCCTCGATGATGTGAGAATCAGAACGAATTTTGATGTTGAGCCGGTTCTGGCGGATCCCGTCGCCATAGAGAAAGCGATTAAAACGGTTTATGGAGAGGATTCATCCTGGAAGGATATTGTTGATACCGCTGAGACTGCGGTTATAGATATTATTCAGGATGATGATGTTGAGACCGGTGAGGAAGTTGTTATAGATCAACCTGTCATCAGACTGGTAAACCTGATAATTGCCCAGGCCATTGAAAAAGGAACCAGTGATATTCACATCGAGCCTAATGAGAGAGAAGTTCTTGTGCGCTATAGAATTGACGGCGTTCTTCATGAGATCATGACCATTCCAAAATCTCTTGAATCTGCCGTTCTGGCTCGAATCAAGATCATGTCGGATATGAGACTTGACGAAAAAAGAGTTCCCCAGGATGGCAGGATACACCTCAAATTAAGATCGGGAGATTACGATTTTCGTGTCTCAACTCTCCCCACGGTTATGGGAGAAAGCGCGGTCATGCGTATCCTGGACAAGAGAAGCATTATGGTCGAATTAAAAGACATGGGTTTTTCAGAACAAGATTATAAGAAATGGGTTGGGGCTATTAATATCACAAACGGGATAATCCTGGTCACAGGCCCCACAGGGTCCGGAAAATCAACCACGCTTTATGCAACTTTAAAAATGCTCAATAAGCCCGACGTGAAAATTCTCACTGTTGAAGATCCTGTCGAATATAACCTGAAAGGTATTATTCAGGTTCAAACAAATCGAAAGGCAGGACTCGATTTTTCCAGAGCGCTCAGGGCATTCCTCCGGCAAGACCCCGACAAGATAATGGTCGGAGAAATTCGAGACAAAGAAACAGGAGGCATCGCTATTGAAGCGGCGCTCACCGGGCATATGGTATTAAGTACACTACATACAAACAACTCGGTTCTTACCATTACAAGACTTACAGAGATGGGAATTGAACCTTTCCTTATCTCTTCAACAATCGTGGCAATACTTGCGCAAAGATTGGGAAGAAAAATCTGCAAGAAATGCAGACAAGAAATTTCAAAACCAAAAAAACTGATGGAAATTTTCAATAAAATGGAAATCGATCCCAAAGAAGTTATTCTCTATAAAGGTGAAGGCTGTAATGCATGCAATCAGACCGGCTACAAGGGGCGTGTTGGAATATATGAGCTCCTGATTGCCAGTGATACTTTTAAAGATCTTATTAACAAAGAGGCGCATTACGCGGAGCTTTTCGCCCAATCCAAAAAAGACGGCTTGACCACGCTATATGAGGACGGACTGAAAAAAGTTGCCTCCGGGATTACCACTTATGAAGAATTGTATCGGGTAACAGCGGACTAGGAGGATTTTTCAGGTTGCAGACAAGTGAAAGAATAAGCACATTATCTCGCCTTTGTCAGATTGGCCAGGAGTTAACCTCCTCAACCGATACTGACGAGTTGCTTGCCAAGATTTCCAGGTGCAGCAATGAAGTTTGCAATTCGGAAACAACTTCCATCATACTCCTGGATGAAGACACAAGAGAGATGTATTTTAAAAAGACCACAGGCGAAATGGGAGAGATCATAAAAAGAATCAGAATTCCACTTAACGAGCATAGTATAGCCGGATGGTGCATAATAAACAAAAAACCCCAGATCGTGCATGATGTTTCAAAGGATCCCAGGCATTACAAGAAAGTAGATAAGGTGACAAAGTTTGTAACTCACTCAATTCTCGCCGTTCCGATTATATGGGGTGACAGGGTTTTTGGTGTTGTAGAGGCGGTAAATAAAAAAGGCGGTAATGAATTTACAGAGAAGGATCTTGAGTACCTTACCGTGCTGGCGCATCAAGCCGCCGTGGCTCTAAAGAACGTTTCATTGATGGAGAAGCTTCAGAATTTCTTTAGTTATTCCGTAGAAATTATCATCGCCGCCTTAGAAGCGCTTGAGCCCTTTGCAAGAGGCCATATTATTCGAGTGGCACGTCTTGCCGTGGCGGTCGCCCGGGAGATGAATTATGAGGGAAAAGAGCTTGAAAATATTTGGTATGCCGCTTATTTTCATGATGTGGGAAAACTTGCAAGAGAGAGTATATACATGTCCCAACAGGAAGTTGAAAGAATGCATCCCACTATGGGCGCAAGTTTAATCGAGAATATCAGGATCCTTGCCAATGCGGCGCCTATCATCCGGGACCATCAAGAACACCTGGATGGCAGTGGCTACCCGGAAGGCAAAAAGGGAGAAGAAATTTCGGAAGGTGCACAGATTATCGGGATAGCCGAGGAGTACGACGAGATGTGGTCTGCCGCAAGGGACACACAGGAAAAGAAGGAATTTGACAAAAACTTCATTGAGTATATTCAGAACAAGTTCAAGCCCATCATAATAGAAAAATTTAGTAATGTCCTAAAAAAAATAATGATTTGAAAAAATCATAATCATTCATATCCGGTTGGAGCAACATATGATATTCCTGACATATCAAAACAGTTTCTATGAGCTACTGAGAGAGTATTTGATTTCAAACTCACTAATGCAAGAGGATTTAAATATTGCCCTTTATAACGGCGCAGAGGTTGCAAGAAGTCAGGAGTTGGGATTCAAGAATCTTGAGGATTACAGTCGCTATGTGCTACTTCTCCCATTTCATGATAGACTGGGAGAATTGCGTTTGCTAGTTCCCAATTACCAACCCCTGAATCTTTTTCAATACAAGGAGCAACTGGAAGCTATATCCAAATCTGTAATTGACGACATCTGCGGAGCGGAGCAGAATTCATCGGCAGACAAGATGAATCTGATTACAATGTTAACCAAACCCATTGAGTTAAAAAAAGCCGAGAAAAAAATTCCCCTCAACATACTTGCCATAGATTCGTCACTTGGCGAGGAGATTTACTCCCTTTGCTTCAGGTTAAAAACAATTCTCCCCGAGACAATCGAGCCAAGAATTACGGCCTGCGATCCGGAGCCAAAAAATATTATAAAAGCAAAGGATGGACTTTTTCCGCCGGGGAAAGCCGCCGGTTTAGATGGTAATTATCGCTCTTTATACCTTGATAAAAGTGAAGTGGATTTCTACAGAGTTACCGATTCCATTCGCAAAATGGTATATTTCAGAAAATTTGACATCCTTAATTCCGACCTCGCAGAAGAATGCCTTAATAAGTTTCACATCATCACCTGTAACAACATTGCCCGGTTTTATCCACCCGAGGGAGTAAAACTGATTGTAGAAAAACTTTCCCCCTACCTTACAAGGGGTGGGTTGATGCTATTAACGCTGAAGGATAAATCGAAATATCCTCGTCTTGACTGTCTCGATCTTATAGAGCTGGGAAAAGCCCAGGTTTACATGAGAAATTCCAACAAATGCCCCGACGATAAAAACAACGGAATAGCGGAAATCCAGGAGTCACTTCCCAACAAATTGATATATACCAGAGGCTTATTTCTTGACAAGAGATTTGACAGGGCAAAGAAAGACATTGAGGCAGTATTACATAACAATATCGACAGTCTCAAGGCGAACCAGTTCAAGGGAGATGTATATGTAAAACTGAAACAATATGAGAATGCGGAGTTGCAGTATTCAAAGGTTGTTTTCATAAACCCGAACTCGGTTGCCGCCCATTTCAACATTGCTGTCCTGAGCATGTTTGCCGGCAACAGCGAAAAATCCAAAAAACACCTTGCGGACATTCAAAAAAAGATTGAAAATTTCGATGAGAAAATTCTGATTCAGAATTATAATATCAATCTGGAGAATTTTAAAATACTATGCGATGAGTTAAAGCAAAAAGTCGATGCTGATGAAAGCATTGACCTTGACAAGATCAGGGAAAGGGTGATTGATCTCAGGGAAAGAAAACTTGAGGTTCCAGACATTGTTGTGCCTGATCTTTTTCTGAAAAAGAAAAAGAAAAAGAAGAAAGCAGAGAGGTTGCCGCTTACTCCCGGAGAGAAGAAAGTTGTCAACATTTCGGAACTTCCATCCACAAGGGATTACGGTGAGCATGATCCCTGGAAAAAGAAACAGAAAGAATTGGAGGAAAAACAACGGGTATCTGGCAAGTTATCTCTTCCCGGTATGAAAACCGTCGCGCCCGGAAAGAAAGAACCTCCCCAAAAAATGGAAGAAGAAATTGAAATAAAAGTTCCCAAAACTTTCAAGCTCAATCTTGGTGAGAGAAGCTCCACAACATCGGCTATCGAAAAGAGCGCCCGGAAGAAAAAGCGAAAAAAGCAAAGGAAAACCAGTAAATCAAAATCCGCTCCAAAAATGTATTTCAAGCCCGTATCTCCTGAAACACTTCAAGAAGATGAATCCGCCCGCGAAGAAAAATATCCTGAAGAAATAGAAGAAGAGGAAGTTGGAGAGGAGTTTGACGAGGAAGTTGACGAGGAGCCTGTCGGATTACCTGTGAGTTTCAGGCTTGGACTGAGACGTCCGTTATCTGATACAATAATAAAAGAAGTAGGACTCCCGCCAAATTTCAAATACTCCCTGGATGCACTTATTCTGAAAGAGGATATTGGCGGTATCAAATTATTGATAGATTCATATCTGAATATGGTATCTCCAAAACAGAGGGAAATTCTGGAAGCAGTTAATAAGATTATCGAGATTTCTTCAAAACAGCAAAAAACCACCATACCCATTACAATATATCGAGGCAAGTTGAAAGATGTCTATAATGAAATAAGGTTAATGGAAGAACTCCTGGAGGAAAAAAACCTGCTTGAAGCTTCCATTTTATTCCATAAAATCTTGAAGATGAAATCCGAAATTGAAAGCCTGTCTCACCATCAGAAACAAAGACTGAAAAAGATTCGCAAAAAGCTGGGAGCGAAAATGGAAAAGTACCAGCAGTTTATAGATTACTATTTCACAGATCCTTCAAAGATATTCCAGAGAGAGTTATGGAATATACTTGCACAGTTGACTCCTTCAAGCAACCTGATAGAAATGGGAAAGAAATATGGACTTGACATAGAATTTCTATCTCCTGAATTACGCTCGAAGGAATGAGCGTGGGGCCGGAGGTGAGACTATCGAATAAGTTTTTTTTCAACGCAGAGATCGCAGAGGTTAACCGTAGAAAAAACATTGACATCTCTGTGCTCTCTGTGTCCTCTGTGGTGAATGGGAAGTGGGAAAAAACCGGGACTTTGAGGTTTTTCGATTCTCTCACATATAACTTCCAGTTTCCCGTTTCCCATCTCTCATCTCAAATTTGTGGGAGGGTATTTAGTTGAAAATAAGAATCTATATAATAATAGTTATTGGATTAATAATAAGCGGGTGGCTTCTTATACAGGGATGTAATGCTCATAAGAGGAAAAGGAGTGGAAAAAAAGTGGCTGAAAAAAAGTTGGAGTTCGTAAGAATGCCTGTTTTTAACGGACAGTTTTATGAAGGTAACCCGGATAAACTGAGAAAATTGATTAACAAATTTTTTGACAATGTACCGGAGATTGAAATCCCGGGAAAATTAATCGGATTAATAGAACCCCATGCAGGCTATCCATTTTCGGGGCAGGTTGCCGCATACGGATATAAGCAACTGATTGGCAAAAAATATAAGACAGCCATTGTTATGGCTCCCAGTCACCGTCACCGTTTTGAAGGAGTTTCCATAATAAAGGAGGGTAAATATCGTACTCCTCTGGGTGATGTTCCTATTGATAAAGAGGCGGCGGATAAAATCTCCTCGCACAACCCAAAATTAATAAGATTCGTACCTCAGGCCCATACAAGCGAGCATTCTCTCGAGGTACAGGTTCCATTGCTTCAGGTCGCCCTCGGAGATGACTGGAAAATTGTGCCTATAGTATTCGGAGCCGTTGATCCGGGCACCTGTAAGATAGTGGCGGAGGCTATCGCAAAGCAATATGATCCTGACACACAGATCCTCATAGCTTCCTCCGATATGTATCACGGCTATTCATACGAGGATTGCATGAGTATGGACAAGAAAACACTTGATAAAATTGATAAGATGAACCTTACGGGTCTTGTGGAGGCGTTTCGAACCAGAGAATCAGAATGTTGCGGGTCCGGCCCCATAATGGTGGTAATGATGCTCACAACCTCCATGGGTGGAGACGCCAAGATCTTAAAATATACAAACTCTGCCGACATCACGGGATCCAGGGGTGAATGGACGGTAGGATACGGTTGCGTGGCTTTCTATGTCGAAGAAGGCGCAAAAGTCACGAGAAAAGTAGAAGAGCCTAAAAAAAAGGAAGAAGACATTGAGGAAAAAGTGGAGTTCACGGTAACCGGGGAGCAGAAGAAAATGCTCATTTCAATGGCAAGGAAGACACTCGAGGAGAAGCTGATCAACGGCAAGGATGTTGAATTTGATCAGAAGAGTGATTTGCTCGATAAGAAACTCGGTTTATTCGTAACTCTTCGCAAGGGACCTCATCTCAGGGGTTGTATAGGTCACTGCTTTCCATACAAAAAATTACGGATTGCATTACCCGAGCTGGCCCTTGCCGCCGCTCTGGGAGATTCCCGATTCCCCACAATGAAAAAGGGAGAATTGAAGGACATAAACATCGAGATTTCTCTTCTCTCACCAATGAGGCAGATCAGTGATTATAACAAAATTAAAATTCCGGGTCACGGCGTCTATGTGAAGAAAGGATTCCGCTCAGGTGTATTTCTGCCACAGGTGGCGGTCGAGACAGGTTGGAACAGGGAAACCTTCATGGCGCACCTATGTAGTGACAAGGCGGGGTTACCCTCTGACGCATGGAAAAAGCCCGGGATTGAACTATATGTCTTCACGGTGATAAAGTTCGAGGAAGAATAATAAAGCGGGAAGCATTTGATGGAATTCATGAATGTAAAATACAATGTTTTACTAATCTCAGGTCTTAACGAAAAGATAAATGGTAAGATTCGGTTAATCTATAAATAAGGATGAGTTAATCCAGCGGTTTTGGTATTAAGAAAGGAATTTCACTTGCCAATAATAAATATTATGTAAATATAGAACAGATGGAGTGATTAAACGTATGAAAATGGACTATAAAGAAATTGGGATTCTAAGCTCTCTTTCAAAGCTTACTACAGCTCTACACACATCAAAAGATATGAACAAAGCCCTTGATATTATTGCGAAAACAGCCATAGACTCACTTAATGTCAGTTCATGTACTATTAAAGTCCTCAACGAGAGGGGAAATAAGCTGGACATTTATTCAAACATGGGGTTCTCCGACGAATTCCTATCAAAGGTCGGCCCCTATGGGATGTTCAAGAATCCTCTTAATAAACTGGCGCTCGAGGGAGAGCAAGTTGTAGTAGAAGACATTGAAAAAGAGAAGCAATTCGAATTTCCTCAGGAGCTCTTAGATGAAGGAATAAGATCGCTTATATGTCTGCCGTTAAAGATGGAAAATCATGTTCTCGGTGTGATCAGCATATATAACAATCAGCCTCTCAAGCTGGATAAGGAAGAAATGGCATTCCTCGAGAACCTCGCCGTGCATAGCACCGCCGCACTCACTTCGCTTCGCAGGTTCAGACGAATGACAACACTTATGAATCTATCCAGGACAATCAATTCATCGCTTGAACTGAATTATGTCCTCAAGGAGATCGTTGTCCAGGCAGCAAGATCAATGAGGGTTAGAGCGGCTTCGATAAGACTCCTTGATGAATCCACAAATAACCTTGTTTTTAAAACATCATTCGGATTGAGTAAAAAATACCTTAAAGAGATACCTTTCACGCTTGAGCAGAGTCCCATTGATAAGGAAATCCTGGAAAAGAAGAAAATTGTTGAGATTATTGATATGGTCATGGATCCACGGATCCGTATCGCCGACGCGGTAAGGGCGGAAGGACTTGCTTCAATGGTTTGCTGTCCATTGCTGTTACATGATAAAGCGATTGGAATATTAAAGATTTATACCAATATACCCACCCACCTCACGGGTGAGGAGAAAAACTTCATGATGGCGATGTCGGAGTTAAGTGCGGTAGCCATTCGCAACGCCTCGCTCTATGAAAAACTTCACTCCATGTTCCTTGCCACAAGTTCTCTCTCGGCAACAATAGAGCTTGATCGTGTCATGGAACTCATCACCATCCACGCCGCGGATTACATCAAGTCGATGGGAGCGCAGATCCTGTTGTGGGATAAGGAAAAAAATCGCTTTTCAGCAAGATCCGTTTATAAGATCAGTGAGGATTTTGTTAACTCGGTTAATATGAACAAGAACTGGTGCGCCCTCGAAACAATGAAAGGCGACACAATCATTGTAAGTAATATTGCCGAAGATGACAGGATTGACTGTAAAGAGGCGACTCTCAGGGAAGATATTCATTCCATGATCAGTATCCCTCTCAAGTCCATGGACAGGACAATGGGACTACTCCAGGTATATTGCAAACAGCCAAGGAATTTCTCACATGACGAAATCGAATTTGTAACCGCACTCGCCAACCACGGCGCAATCTCAATCGAAAACGCAAAACTTCACGAGCATTTCAAGAAGAAATACGAGGAGCTTGTGGATGACATTTACATATGGCATGACTGGACAAGCTATGTCATCCGTAGCTGATAATGGAAGGGCGATTCGATGACGGTAAAACGATAAAGCAAGCGGAATCGCTCTCATCATAGCATCGATTTTATTTCTTACAATATCTGTCTATTTATATAAATCCGGTACGAAATTCTTCTACCGGATTTTTTACTTATTATGTTTTACATTATCCGGGAGGTTTGTGAATGGATGTGATAAACTTTATCCGAAATCTTTTTCTTTAAAACGGACAAATTATGGAACAGGCGGTATAAAATCGCGGGTGAGAGAGAACCGGGGGATTTGGGGGTCAATCCCCTACCCCACAACTCAGTTATTACTGAAATGCATATAGCCAGCCGTCATTTGATCCCACTATCACTATTCCCGACTCGGAAATCGTTGGAGAAGACTCGATGGAGCCGTTTGATTTGAATTTCCAGAGCAGATCGCCCGCCGGGTTGATGGCATAAAGTGAGAAATCATCACTACCTACATATATATTCCCCTCTCCATCGATACACGGTGAGGATTTTACCCAGTAATTACACTTGAATCTCCATTTTACCGTGCCTTCGAAAGATATGCAGTAGAGATAATTGTCGTAGCTTCCTATATAAATAGATCCACTCTTATCAATTGCGGGGGTTGAATATATCTTATCTTTTGTCTGAAGCTTCCACCTTAGACGTCCCATAGGCTCCAGGGCGTAAAGGAAATTGTCGTATGAGCCGAAGTAAATGTGTCCCGCCCCGTCTATAACGGGTGATGAGTCAATAATCCCGTCGGTTTTGAATTTCCATTTCAGTTTTCCTGAAAAATCAATGGCGTAGAAATATTTGTCCCATGCCCCGATATAAATACAATTCGATATCATACTGACGGCCGGGGATGAATATATAAAGTTATCTATAGTAAATTTCCATTTTATTGTTCCGTTTATATCTATCGCATACAGATTCCCATCATTGCAACCCACATATATCATATTGTCAGGGCCGATAACAGCGGAAGAAAAAACGGCATTTCCCATTTGTATCTGCCACATCTTGTTTCCATCAAAGTCGAGAGCATAGAAATTATTATCTTCCGAGCCGAAATATATACCGCTTCCCTCTATGATAAGGGGAGTTGTATATATTGCGTTATCGGTGATATATCGCCATTTTTCCTTGCCGTCGGAAGTCATGGCATACAGGCATCCGTCATTGGAGCAAAAATAAATCGTCCCATCAAGTCCTATTACCGGGCAGGAGTATATTCGACCATGTGTATGAAAACGCCATTTCAACTTGCCCGAGCAGGGCTTTGCCTCCGAATTCTTGCCGGTGTGGAGAGGATTACCCCTGAACATATACCACGAGGAATACTGGGGAGAAGTGACTCTCGGCGCGGGAGTGGGAATTCCGGCCTGTGGGATCAACTCAGGCTTACCTGAAATCGCAGGTATCGTATATTCTTCTCTTCTTTGTGCAACCGACAGATCGACTGCCTGATCAAAAGTCTTTATCTCCGGCTTGGATGCCGGCGGTTTCTTCATCTTGGGTATTACAATTTCAATGGGGCCGAAAGGAACCGTCGGTCTCGATCTTTCAAGTTGTATGGGGATGTTTTCCCGGGGGGACTCTACGAAAGGTACTATCTTTTCTGGTTCTTTTGCTTCTATCTCTTCAAAAAGAGCCCTTGCGCTGATTTCTTCAATATATTCAGGACTTTCGATTGATGTAGAGTCGGGAATTTCAGGTTCTTCAACTTCCGGTGCAAGCTCCTCTTCAAGCTCAAAATCTTCCTCCAGATCCAGGTCAATATCCATTTCCTCAAAAGACTCGATAATATCCTCTGTTTTTGGATACTCTTCCTGTTCCTGGAGTACTTCTCCCTCAAACCTGGAGAAAATATCTTCAGCTTCAGTTGGAGGACCTTCCTCAAGCTTCTCTTCAAAATTCTTTATAACGGGTTGCCTTGTAATATTCTTCGGTTTTCGAGTCTTTTCTTTCTTTTCTATTGATGAAAGTAATTTCTCCAGCTCAGATGTAAGGTCATCCGCCGGTTCCGCCGGTTTCTTTGCCGCTGGAAGTGGTGGGACGAGAGGTACTTTTTCAACTTCCTCTTCGGGAAATTCGAGAGCCGGCATTTCAAATTCCGTGGGCGGCATATTCTCCTCCGGTTCAACCGGCAGTGTTAATGTGATTTTACCTTCAAGCGCGTCTTTCATCTCGTCAACTGATGAAAACCGCTCTTCCCTATTAAATTTCAAGCATTTGTCTATTATCGCGGCAATATGATCCGAGATATCGCTTCTTAATTCTTTGATAGGCACGAAACTGAACGGAGCGTCAAGTTGAGGGTCCTTTCCCGACAGCATATGATGCATCGTGGCGCTGAGGGAATATATATCGGACCGGGGATCCACATTTCCCCTGTACTGCTCCGGAGGTGAATACCCCTGGGTTCCAATCATGGTACCCTGAGCTTTCGGCTTGAATAATCTAGCTATTCCAAAGTCCACGAGCATCACCCGGTTTTCTTTTGTAATCATTACATTAGCGGGTTTTAGATCCCTATATATTATGGGTGGATCCTGGTGATGGAGATATGAAAGCACATCACATATTTGTATCGCCCAGTTTGTTAGCTCGTCTTCCATACATCTTTTTTCGGGGCGTGTATATAAAAGCTTATGAAGATTGGTTCCCTCAATAAAATCCATTACGAGATAATAGCGATTATTCTCGATGAAATAATCCCAGACTCTTGGAATATTAGAATGACGAAGCTTTGAAAGAATCAACGCTTCGCTCTTAAATTTCTCAATGGCGTAAATACGGTACTCGTCTTTTTCGAAATGCTCACGCATTTCCTTGACCGCACAGACATTGTTCAGTCGCCTGTCCAACGCCTTATAAACGGCTCCCATCCCACCTCTTTCGATAATACCAAGAATTTCATAACGATTGTCCAGGACGGTTCCCTTTTGAACTTCCTTTTTCCCGGAAGCCCGCAAACGACTGGCAACCGAACTTACTAGAGATGTACCACATTTTACGCAAAATTTTGCATTGTCTATATTTTTTGTGCCGCAATCAGGGCAGAACAACCTATCTCCTCCAACTTTTTCTTATGGTTTTATAATCAAACAGGACTTACACATTTCCAGGAAAGAAACGCATGAAACTGTCATCCTGAGCGGAATACGATCACTTTACTTTAATGAATAAACCCTGGCAAAGACGGGTTTTTATTGCCTCCGATGTATTCCACAGCGAAGGATCTCTACTCACTACAAATATCTCCTGCAAGTAATTATTCAAGAGATTCTTCGCTATGTCAATCCTCGTACATCAACATAATCCCGTCTTTGAGTAAGTCATCGGATTAAAACAAGTCTTTCGTGATCCACTCAGAATGACAATTCCATAAGTCCTGATCAAAGTTAGTTTAAATATGATAATTTAAATTCCTGCCATGATTCAACATTGAAAATATATCCCGCCTCCTAATATGGAAATGCAATTCTCCTGAAAGCTTCCGCATAAGCATATCCCTTTGCCTTCCCGACTTCACGGCACCATTGACGAACCCTGTTTTCTATTGTCCCTGCATGCTCTCCCTGGAACTGACTTTTATGTGCCTTGATGCATTCAATCTTTGTTTCGATTACGCCGCTGATATCAACCCAATAATTTGGCTCCTTTGTTACACAAAAAAATAATTCATCAATCTTGTGAGGCTCAAGACCTTCTTCGAGTAAATGGGGGAAATACATCCTGTTTTTTGCCGCCGGGAAAACAGCATCAAAGACTGCAATAGCCGCAGCTCGATGATCTGTGTGATAACGGTGAAAACTGTCAAAAGCTCGATTCGCGGGATCAAATGAAAATACCTTTTGCGGGCGAATTTTCCTTATTATTCTTACTATTTCTTCTCGTAATTCCAAATCGGGAGTTAATTCACCGTCCCTTTTACCCAGAAAAAAAACATCCCTTGCTCCCACTATCTTTGCGGCGGCTCTTTGCTCACTCCTACGCATTTCGATTAATTTATCGGTAGTCAGATCATTCCTGGTTCCTCCTTTATCGCCGTCAGTGCAAACAAGATAATAAACCTCTTTTCCCATCAGACTCCATTTTATCATTGTACCCGATGCAATATAATCAACATCATCGGGATGAGCGCCCACAACCAGGATCCTCTCATTCAAACATAACACTTCCTTTTTTTCTTATAGTTTCTCATAATATTTCATCGGGATTATCAGCGGGTTTAAAAACCCGCGCTATGTTCCATCGTTTGTGAATTTGCCTGCGAATTTGTTTGCCAACAAACTTTAAAAATCATTGTATATCACATATAGCTTTTCCGATTTATAAATGTCCACGGGTGTGATAATCTCCCGGTCTAATGGAAGCTTGCCGTTCGTAAGCTTTTTTATGAATTCCTCATGTCCCTTGTAATCAAGATCTCTCAACTTTTTCAGGGGACATAATTTAACACCTGCCCCGTTTTTATAAGCTTTATAGACAAGCTCCGAGCAATATATATTCTCATCATCCATACTGTATTGATAATCATAGGGATTGCCCCGGAATTTTTCCGCCTCAATAAGCACCGTTGAAATCAGATTGTCATTCGCCATTTTATACCTCAATAATGCAATTTTTTTGTCCACTCCGTTGAATATCCATTCTTTCAAAGGTGTCAACTTCACCTGATCAGCCGCCTCCAAAACAAGGAGCTCGCCCTCCTTGAAAAAAATAAGGCCGCAATGATTTATGGGACTCCCCGTAATTGCACTTATTTCCCCCCCTAATTCTCCGGAAATCTCCTGAAATATAATATCACCGTCTCTGAATGTTACATCCGTACCTTTTTGCGCAATAGATTGCTGTTTTTTAGGCAATATAAGGCTAACGACATACAGAATGCTTAACATAACAAAAAGTGTAATCAGAAGTCCGATTATATTTCGACCTATCTGTTTCAGTGTTACTTTGGATACAGGTTTTCCATTGAGTAATCCCTTATTCATTTTAATTATTCCCCTCTTTTTCTGGAGGATAATTACATATCAGGTATAAATTCCCTTTAATATAATAAATCTATGGATTGGAGAAAAAATGTTTTTATCCAAGGGTCGCTTCGGCATAAAATTAATCCCCCTGGGCAAAGTTCCAGGAGATATTCAAGAATATTTGACAGAGGCCTTGCAAGGAGTTTTCAGGAAGAAAGTCTTCAGATTGAAGAAACAGAAAATCCCCACACAGGCTTTTGATTTAAATAGATCCCAGTATAATTCAAAAGAGCTTATTGAGTTCCTACAGGCACAGAAAACGTACAAGGAAAAGATCATCGGACTTATTAACGAAGACATATTCAAGCCCGGGTTCCCCTTTGTTTTTGGCGAGGCCAATTCTTTGAAAGATGTTGCTGTGGTGTCTTTGTGGCGATTTGAGCAGAACATGGAATTCTTCGATTGCGACCCCGAGCTTTTTAAGAGCCGGGGGAAGAAGGAAGCTATTCAAAAAATGGGACATATTTACGGTCTTCGCCATTGTGTCAATCCAAACTGTGTCATGTTCTATTCTCATACTATTAGTGATATTGACGTAAAGAGCGATGAATTCTGTACCCACTGTAAGGATCGGCTCTAACCCATAAACCATTCGCTCGACAGATATTTATCACCCGAATCGGGAATGATTACCACGATTAACTTTCCACTGTTTTCTTCTCTTTTTGCAACTTTCAATGATGCACAGACCGCCGCGGCGGATGACAAACCGCTGAAAATACCCTCCTCACGGGAAAGTCTCCTTTGCATCGATACGGTTTCATTTCCTTTTATCCGTATCACCTCGTCAATAATTTCACTGTTCAGAACATCCGGTATGAATCCCGCACCTATACCCTGTATGATATGCGCCCCTTTCTCGCCCCCGGATAGAACCGGAGACTCATCAGGTTCCACGGCAACAATCTTAACACCAGGCTTTTTCCGCTTTAAAAATTCTCCCGCCCCTGTCAGGGTTCCGCCTGTTCCGACTCCTGCAACTAATACATCCACCATCCCGTCAGTATCTTCCCATATCTCCGGTCCTGTAGCTTCCCGGTGTGCCTGTGGATTGGCAGGATTTTCAAACTGCTGAGGCATAAATGTGTCTTGATTTTCCTTACAAAATTTCACGGATGCAGATATGGCTCCCAACATCCCTTCAGCGGCCGGGGTAAGAGCGACTTCCGCCCCAAGCGCCTTCATTATCTTCCTTCGCTCCCTGCTGAAATTCTCCGGCATAAATATTTTCAGCAGGATTCCCCGGGTGGCGCAGACAAATGCAAGTCCAATCCCGGTATTACCGCTGGTCGGCTCCACTACCACAGTATTTTTAACGATTTTACCATCCCGCAAGGCAGCATCTATCATACTAACCGCTATCCTGTCCTTTATGGTTGACATTGGATTAAAATACTCCAACTTGGCGACAACATCAGCACAGCATCCCCGTATAACCCGGTTCAACCTCACAAGAGGCGTGTTTCCAATCAATTTTGTCATATCTGTGGCAATCTTCATATCATTCCCCCACTTCCATCTGTCCTTTATTTACCCTAAAAGTTAATATACGTCGGTGGCTGCGGCGTCTCGCCGCAGGAGATTGGAATTATTATAAAACCGCAAAAAAGCAAAGAACCCCGGCCTTCGCCAGGGTATAGATGTAAAAGAAATTATTTTTTACCTTTGTGGTCTTTGTGGTCTTTGCTGTTTAATAAATTTTCATCAGTTTGCTCCACAATATTTCTCCCGGGGGTGTCGCTCTTTACTTCATCTCCGGAAATCCTGCTCCTTAAATTTGACACATCATTTTCAAGTTCGTCAATTCTTTTTGTCAAAAGCGTAACATATCTTTCAATGGGATCCGGCAAATCGCCATGATCCAGTATAATCTTATGCTTGGGCTCCCCTCTCTTCATGACCTTTGCGGGAATTCCCACAACCGTCGCCCCCGCCGGGACAGACTTCACAACAACCGATCCCGCTCCCACTCTCGCTCCTTTGCCTATCAGTATTGCACCCAAAACCTTTGCCCCCGCGCCCACAACAACATCATCTTCAAGAGTTGGGTGGCGCTTCTTTTTCGCAAGTGAGGTGCCGCCCAGAACCACCTCGGAATAGAGTGTGACATTATTGGCGATTTCCGTTGTTTCGCCGATCACCACGCCGGAGCCATGGTCTATGAAGAATCTTTTTCCTACTTGCGCCCCCGGGTGGATTTCAATTCCGGTCAGAAACCTGTTTACATGGGAGATAAGTCTGGGTATCAGTGGAATCTTGAGCTTCCAGAGAAAGTGTGCGATCCTGTGCATCCATAGTGCATGAAGACCGGGATAACAGGTCAGCACTTCGAGGATATTATTTGCGGCGGGATCTCTATCAAAAACTCCTTTTATGTCATCAACAAATCCCATGGTTCCATCTCCTTTTACTTTTCAACCGGCTCTAATTGGTTTTCTCTCCGAGCTTTTCAATAAACCATTTGTCCTCAATACGTTTTAACAGGAAAACGTCGGAGGATTGCAATTCACTTGCATCGTCTTTTTTCTTATTGGTAATCGTGATAGATATTTTCGTGGCAATTCGCGCCGTTTTTTCCGTTTTCTCGAGAACTTTGATTTGTCGATCCTTAAACTCCAATTTCAATATACCTTCGGCAACCTGTCTTGTAATTGTAAAAACATTTCCCAATGCTCCGGTCTTGGATGGATTTTTTTTAACCCTCTTCGAAACATCCGGCACCATGGTCTCAAGAAGTGAATTGGTGTTTCCCGACTGAACACTGTCATAGAATTTGTTAATTACATCCGAGAACTCATTTTCTTCCTCTCCCCGGGCAAATGGGTGGCACATGAACGATAAGAGTATAATAAAAAAAACAATGATACTTTTTTTCATTTCCATCTCCTTTATTTAAAATTTATTTTTAATTTGTGGGATTTCCGGGTTTTGAATCGGTAGTGTTGATTTTACTTTTAATTTCTTCAAACTGGTCGAATGTGCTCTTATCAATGAGATTCTCCAGGTGTTTTAACCCTGCCATCATATCCCAGACGGCAAATCCCGCCGTAATCAGAATCAGCCCTATGACAACACCCCAGTATCTGGCATGAATTCTCCAGTTAGCCATCGTCATAGGCTCAAGCTTGTTGAGTCCCCACAGGAGCATTATCGCTATCAGGCAAACAAAAATCGCTCCGATAATCCTTCTGATGATCCTCCCCTTGAGTTTGTCGATTGGTTGACCCATTCTTTTTAAACGTGAATATGTTCTGAATTCGACAAAGAGAAGATATATGGTTCCCAGGATTAACAGTATGGGAAAAATATATTTAATAATGATGTTCATAAGAGGACATTCCTTGATATCATATTAAAAACGATGTCAATCTCTATTTTATCACTTCCGGAAGAAAAATTAAATACTTTTATCAGGGATCATAAATTATTCTGTGCCACTGCTCCGATTTTCGATACTTGCTCCACCAGCCGGTGTGAATGAAGTTTTCTTGCCAATGCGATGGCATTTGTAATTGCCGTACTGTCTGCCCTGCCATGACTCTTTATACAGATTCCCTTTAATCCGATAAGGAGCGCACCTCCGTGTTTGGAGTGATCAAGCCTGCCTTTCATACTCCGAAAAATGGGTTTCAGTATGAGAGCCGTTACTTTCGCCACAATGCTCTTTTTGATCTCTTCACGCAGGACACTTAGCAAAAGGTCAGCCGCCGCTTCCGCGGATTTCAAGACGATGTTTCCTATAAAACCGTCAGCCACGGCTACGTCAACATTTCCCCCAAGAAAATCCTTGGGTTCGCTATTGCCCGTGAAATTAATCGTGGATTCATCTTGCATCATCTCAAATACTTCCCGATAAAACTTATTGCCTTTGCCCTTTTCTTCCCCGATATTTATCAAACCCACCCGGGGTTTCTCAATACCTTCGACAACCTTCATATATACACTGCCCATCCGGGCAAATTGTACCAGATATTCATGCTTACATATTGCGTTGGCCCCTGAGTCAATAAGAAGACAATGCCCTTTCTTGGTGGGGAAGAAAGTTGCCAGAGCGGGTCTTCTTATGCCCTTTATTCTGCCTATTGTAAGAATACAAGTCTCAAGCAGAGCTCCCGTATTGCCTGCGGAGACTATTGCATCGCTTTTACCTTCCCTTACCAGCTCGGCGGCTATTTTCATGGAAGAGCGTTTTTTCTTTTTGATTGCCCGGGAAGGGGACTCATCCATGGTAATATATTCATCCGTATGCTCAATCAATACATTGGGAGGCGGTTTCGGCTCAGCTTTTAATATCATATTACGATCACCCACCAGGATGATATTATCGTCGGGAAATTTCCTCGCCGCAATCACCGCTCCTTTTACGATCTCCTCGGGGGCATAATCTCCCCCCATAGCGTCTATGGCAACGTTCATTAAATACCTCCAGGAACTTTTACCTTTGCCGTTTCAGGCCGATATATTCGTTTATTACTCTTTTATCATTTACCTTGTAATCCGGATATTTTCGATTATCATCGGAATCATCGGAATTCTTAGCTTCATTCTGAGTTGAAAGTTGATCCTCACTCGATGAGGCAAACCTTGCCCTGTCGTTTGCCCAATCACGTAATTCATTTATCTTATTAGCCATTGTCTTTGAAATTGGATATGTCTCGGTTAACGATTCAAGAACATCACCGGTCACAATGTCTCTCACGCCGTCTGAAAATGCATCATAAAGCGCGGATATTATAGCTTGCTCAATCTCCGCTCCGGAAAATCCTCTTGAAGCTTCGATGAGACCCGGAACATCAAAATCGTCAGGATTCCTACCTCTTTTTTTGAGATGAATCGTTAATATTTGCTCCCTCTCGCTCCTGTTGGGGAGATCAACAAAGAATATCTCGTCGAACCTTCCCTTTCGAAGAAGCTCGGGAGGAAGCTGGGTTATATCATTTGCCGTTGCTATTACAAATACAGGTTTCGTTTTCTCCTGCATCCAGGAAAGAAGCGTTGCAAATATCCTGGCAGTTGTCCCGCCGTCGGACATTCCCGAAGATTTCATGCCGGACAATCCCTTTTCTATCTCGTCAATCCAGAGAATACAAGGACTGAGAGACTCCGCCATAAATATCGCCTTTCGAATGTTGCTTTCCGACGATCCCACAATCCCACTGAAGACACTTCCGATATCAAGCCTGAGAAGCGGGAGATTCCATAGCGACGATACAACCTTTGCGCAAAGGGATTTTCCACACCCCTGCACACCAAGCAAAAGAACGCCCTTGGGTTGTGGGAGTCCGTATTCACGGGCTTTCTCGCTGAAAGCCTCTCCTCTTTTCTTGAACCATTCTTTTAAAATACCAAGTCCGCCCACGTGCGAGAACTTCTCACTAGCATGATAATACTCCAGGATTCCACCCTTCTTGATTATCTGCTCTTTTTCTGTAAGAATAACATCAATATCTTCAGCTCCAAGTCGGTTATTCTTCACAAGTGCCTTTGCAAATGCAGATTCCGCCTCCTGTTTTGTAAGTCCATGCGCCGCTTTTATTATCTTCTCTTTTATCTCCGGCGTAAGATCGATAACAACGCTTGGATTCCTCTTCACGGCATTGATCAATTCATCAAGCAGGGATTCCAATTCACTGTAATCAGGGAGCGGATATTCAATTACCGTTATCAGCTTTTCCAACTCCATGGGGATTTTTAACTCCGGAGTAAGAAGAATAAGGGTATTCTTGCTTTTCCTTATTGCGGCGGCAACATCCTTTAGCCTTCTTTTAACCATAGGCTCATCGATATAATGATGATAATCCTTGAGAATATATATAACCGAAGGTTCCTTGCTTTTTATTATATGATCAAGTA
Organism: Vulcanimicrobiota bacterium; assembly: GCA_021107945.1. GTDB lineage: Bacteria > Vulcanimicrobiota > JAJTBE01 > JAJTBE01 > JAJTBE01 > JAIORV01. The sequence continues at coordinate 31,037 of JAIORV010000046.1, forward strand.
TGTTCACCGGGTGCTTCAATGCGTCGCTGAATTGCCCCTGTATCATTGGGCTTGTCAGTCCGTCGGTGGCAGTCCAGACATAAAGTCCCTTTTTTCTTCTCCTGGCTATCGCCATCAAGCCCTCTTCAACCCTGTTTTCTTCCCACGATATGATATTTATCACAGGGTAACGAGCCCGGATAAGAACATCAATCTCTTTTTCAACTTTCTCACTCACAATAATCCTCTTCCTCATTCTTGTGCAATTTTTTATATCTATTCACCGCAAAGACCATAAAGGGAAATTAGAAAGGAAGCAGGATCCAAATTCGAACTTCTCTTCAAATATCTAGCTTCAAACTTCTAACATCTCTTTGCATTCTTTGCTTCTTTGCGGTTTATTCTAAATTCCTCCTTATAGAATGACAAGCATTCCGGGGTGCCGAATAGTTACAATTTTTTACTAGTCAGGTTCGATTCCTTCTTCCATAGAGTCAGTTTTTTGGCAATAGGTGTATTCAACGCGCCCAAAGCAATATACCCGATTATAATTCCTGAGACCAATGCGGTCAACCATAAGTATGGAATTAAATGGAAAACCCCCGGGTTCCTTATGAGCAGCAAGTATATAATAAAAAGCTGGGTAAAATTATGAGCAGTCGCGCCCACGACACTGACTCCCACAATCCCCAGGTTTTCACTCCTGGAAAAAAGGATCCCCATAATTGCCGCGCTTATAATACCTCCGGAGATGCCAAGTAAAAACGGCATTCCCAGCAACTTGCCCGACAGGATCGACGCCAATATTGACCTGGAAGCGGCGACGGCAATCGCTTCGAACATCCCGAAACATGCTATTGTCAACAATGTTATTATATTGGCAATCCCGATTCGAAACGGCAATGAAGATGGAAACACGATATTTTCCACATATTGAATTATTGAAGCAAGCGCGATGAATATGCCCAGCACTACGATTTTCCGGGTTCGCGTATTTCTGAATTGTCGATTCAGGATACTTGTCATTTATCACCTTAAATGAAACAGACGGGCTATAAAACCCGCCTCCTCCCACCTTCAATTACCCTAACAGGTTATTCTGCCGATTTCCAGCTTTCCTCCTGGATCTTCCATTCTCCGTTTTCTTTGATAAAAGCCACTCTGCCCTGTGCCAGCTCGACTTTTCCTGTGAATATGGATTTTGCTTTTCCTTCCAGGGTGAGAGTTGCCTTATCTCCCTTGATTTCCTCTTTTTGAACTTTGTATGATATGGGAGCGGAAGCCTGGATAATCTTGTAAATCTGGGCTTTCTTCACCTTGTCGATTTTATTGATTTCATCTCTTTTTGCTTTTGTGAGGTAGCTCTCAACTGTTTTCCAGTCTCCTGCTTTTACGGACTTGTTAAATTTGGCATATATGGACTTCGGGGACTCCGCCGCGGCGACTGCCATAGACGATATAAAAATAAAACATAAAACAATTGAAATTAATACGGAATATTTTTTCATAAAAAACCTCCTATCCGATATAGTAGGATTCAATGTTGAATTATGTTACTCCTTCAGTTAAAATATTTATTCAGACTTGACAGCAAGTTTAATAATACGGAGGGATTCACCCCAAAATATAGAAAACCTGTATTTATTCCTATTGCCCATTATAAACTTGAAGATACTATTCAGACCTCACTTGTGGAAAGAACTCTTCAATCTTGATTTTATACCGTTTCCGGGCTGGTCGGGAGACCGGCCCCTACCCAAATCGCAGGATAGTCTGAATAATTACAATTTGAAAGGTAGGTTCCAGTGAGAAATCCAAGCAATTATTTTAAATCGAAGCCCTGCAACAAAAACATAAACGCAAAAAAGGTAACCAAAACAGCAATATATCAAGTTTTACCTTTTATTATTGCCTTTATCTCAATAATTTTTATTACGGGAATAGTGAAGCCGGCTCAATCATCGCCCCATTCTCCCGGTATAATGCTGTCAAAGCAGGTGAGATCGGGCATGAGAGGATACGGGCTTTCCGTATTCAAGGGTACGAGGATAGAGCGATTCCCAATTGTCGTTATCGGAAAGCTCAAGCATCACATCAGCGATGCGGATATGATATTAATTCGTATAACAGGAGGATATCCGGTCAGAGCGAGAACCGGCGTCATCGCCGGCATGAGCGGATCCCCCATATATATAAACGGCAGGTTAATAGGAGCCATAGGTTATGGATGGCCATTTGCGAAATCAGCCATAGCCGGCGTAACCCCCATCGAATCAATGCTAAGAGAGATGCCGGGAAAATACAAAAAAACAGCGGGAGCAAAATCCTCACTCGCCGGAATTCCTGATCGCTCTTATGAAATTGATGAACCTGTCTATATAAATGGAAAGAAATATGAAAAAGCGGTAATATCTTCCGGCATTCAACCGGATTTGAAAAAATACTCCGGGGATACGATGGTTCTCTCACCGGTTCCCTCGCTTTTACAATTGCATGGATTTAGTAACGAATCTGTAAAATTTGTAAAAAAAGAGTTTGAGCCTTATGGACTTGTCCCCGTTGCCATACCCGGAGGAGGAAGTGTTCCCAAAAAAGCAGGTTATACAATTCGTCCAGGCTCCCCCATAGGCGTTACATTTGTCGAGGGAGACCTTTTTATCGGCGGAACGGGAACGGTAACTTACAGAAAGGGCAATGACATACTTGCATTCGGACACCCGATGATATTACTTGGAAAAACCGAGCTTCCAATGAACGCCTCGTACATCCAGGGAATCATGCCAAATTTCTTCCGTCCTTTCAAATTCTCATCCAGCATGGGCATTGTGGGAACTCTTCTCGAAGACAGGACTTATGCGGTCTCGGGCACTTTGGGCAGGAAACCCCCGATGATTCCCGTGATGATAGATATTATCGACAAGGGACGAAATACAAGGAAACGCTATAATATTCGCTGTCTCCAGCAAAAATATCTCAGTCCCTTATTGATAGCCCTGGCTTGCCAGGAATCACTTACGCCGTTTGCTTCCAGCCTGAAAGAGAGTTCTGTAAAAATCCACTATGCAATGAGACTGAAGGACTATGAAAAGATCGAGTTCGATGATTTTTCCTCCAGCCTGGCTATTTCAAGAGATTCCGGCAAACAGATAATGGAATATCTCAGAGATCTGACCAGTCACGATTTTGACCCTGTAAAAATTGAGAAGCTCTATTTCCGGATAACTCTTTTCAATGAAAGCCGCAGGGCAAATATCGAGGAAATCTCCACACAATTACAAAAGGTGTCTCCGGGAGATAACCTGGATGTCAATATTCGACTGAGAACCGATGACGGAAAACAGATTATAAAAAAAGTAACCATACCCATTCCCCCGGATATCAGGAAGGGTAATGTGAGGATCGGAGTTACGGGCGGCTCAAATGTTGACATGTTTGAAAAGAAGCTTCTACTTCTTCCACTCAAACCCACAAGCTCAAGTCAGATTATTCACAAGGTTCACTACGGCGACAGGGGAAACGATCTTGTCGTTCAGGCGTCATTCCCCCGGAAAACCGTAACATTCGCGGGTGAAAGACTGAGCCTCCTTTCAATGTCAAAAGCGTTTATTTTCAAATCCTCCCCCCGAAGCAGCGTAAAAATGTCGAAGGATACATACAAAACGAGAGTAAAACTCCCATATTTTATACTTGGTGAGGAATTTATTAATGTGGGAATCTCGAAAGATGTACCCACCTCACAAGACGCTTATGAAAACGGCAATGATGGGAATGAGGAAAAATCCCCGGATACTCCGCAGGAGAGCAATAAAGTAAAAACTTCAATCCCCGCAAGAAAGCAAAAACTTTATAACATATTAAGCAACCACATGGAGACTCAGCTTGTCTCCGGTAAAAACAGCAAGAAAACAAAAAAAGGAAAAAAAGAATATTCCACCGGAAGCATGGAATTTTCGCTTTCCACTCCGAGAGATTATTTCAGGGGAATATTCGAAAACACAAGCATAACCGACGGAGTTATAACCCTGGGACATAAATTAAACACGCTCTATTTCTCAAAAAATCCTTTCATCTGGGCGATGGATTATGACGAATCAACGGGAATTGCATTAATTGCCGAGTCACCCACCGGATACATCCTTGAAGTTGCCGAGGGTGAAAAGCCCCGAATCGTGGGCAAAACCGGCGAGATGCTGGTTCCTTGTATGACACGGGATGTATCGGGAAATATCTATGTGGGAACCGCCCCCTATGGGAGGATATATAAAAGAACGCCTGACAGGGAGTTCAAGTTTTTTTGCAAGCTCGATGCTCAGTTCGTATGGGATCTAAAAATTGACCCGTCTGGAAATCTGCTTGCCGCCACGGGAAACAAAGGCAGGATATATAGGATTGATCCGTCGGGCAAGGCGCAAATGTTATTCGATTCGCCTGAAAGTCATGTTCAATGTCTTGCAATTGGCACGGAAGGTGAGATATTTGCCGGAACAGCAAACCAGGGAGTCGTGTTCAGAATTAGTCCCACGGGAGATGCAAAGCCCATATTCAGGTCAATCGGTAATTCCATTGACTCCATTTTGTATGATAATGGAACACTCTGGATAGCATCGGAGGAGTTGCTTTACAAGCTCGACAATAACGGCGGTAAGAAAGTTTATATTTTCCCCGAGAATTCCGTTATTACGGTTTCAAAAGACGAAAACGGAAACATTCTTGCAGGCACATCAGATCTCGGCAGAATTTACCGCATATCGCCGGCCGGTAAGGTGGAAAACCTTTTCGAGAGCGATATAAACCAGGTTATGAAAATCACGCCGTTATCGGGCGGCGACATAATAATAGCTACAGGAAATCCCGGCAAGGTTATCAGGGTATCCAACAATTACAATCCTTCCGGGAAATACCTTTCAGGAACAATTGATACGGGAAGAGTCTCCGATTTCGGCAATATTAAATGGGAAGCGCTTACCCCGGCGGGATCATCGGTCACACTACAGACCCGTATCGGCGACACATCCTCTCCGGACTCCACGTGGTCAAAATGGTCTCACGCTTATTCAATGAAAGAGGGACAGAAGATTACCGGTCCTTCGGGAAGGTATATTCAAATAAGGGCAAACCTTACATCCTCCGGCAAAAAAACGCCCGGGCTATATTTTGTGTCGATTTTCTCCAGGCACAAAAACCACGCACCGTTATTGGCGTTTGAATCCCCCAAGGGTGGAGAGAAATGGTCAAAAAGTCAGGAGATATCCTGGAAGGCATTCATCGCAAATCCACAGACGCTTTCATTCAGCTTATATGTTTCCGGAGATCACGGTAAAACATGGAAAGTTCTAAAGGAAAATTTAAATGCAGACATTCCAAAAGAGGGAACATTCAATCCCCACAAGGAGAAGCCCATCAAGAAATCATACAAATGGAAGACCCGATCTGCAAAGGACGGCAATTATATCATCAAGCTTATAGGCTTCGACAGAACCGATCCTGCAAACAAGCAACTGAAATCGAAAATAACCTCCAGGCCTGTTGTCATTGCGAACAAGGAGCCGGAGGTCACAATCATCTCCTCGGAAGAAATAGACGGAAGGGGAGTTGTTACCGGGTTTGCAAAATCACACATGGTTAATGTCAAACAGGTAACTTACAAGATTGATAAAGGGGACACCGCGCTTGCTTATCCCCTTGATGGAATATTCGACAATACAAGGGAAAAATTTGTTATATATCTCAACAAGCCATATAAGTCAAGATTTAAATTAAAAGTGAAAGTAATCGACGAGGCGGGCAATTCGAAGACAATCAGCAAGAAGATAAGTATTTCAAAGAAGAAGTGATAATACGGAGGCCGGGTGCCGGAGGCCAGAACTGTAGGAGGGACGTCCCCGTCCCGATAAACGGATAATGGATAGCGGATGATGGAAAACGGATAACAGATGCCGGATCCCGTTTCCCACTTCCCATTTCTCACATCCATTCCTGGTGGCGGAGGTTTTTTAGACCTCACATGAGAACATAACCGTCATTGGGGAAACCTGAAGGTTTCCGCTACCGGTGGCGTCTTCCCATTTCTCGCCTCTCATTTCCCGCCTCCATATTTCTTCCCTGCGAGCTCTGCGGCGAAATAATAAATAGGATGATAATATGAGAATAAAATCAAAAATCACTAAAAAGATCATGCTGATTATACCGGCGTTATTATTATTCATCTTCCTTCATAATCCACTCGTTTTCGGAGAGACCGTAAAGAAACAGGACGGCGGTGCACTCCGGGGTGTTGTAAAGGGATTGATTGTTAATAACGGGCAGATATATTACACCAGAATACCCGGTGCAAGGGTTAACCTGGAATTCACAAAATTCAAGACGGTTTCCGGGGAGGACGGCCGATTCGAGATAACAAACATTCCACCGGGCAATTATATGCTGTCCATAAACATGGAAAATCATGATCCTATTACAAAACAAGTTGAGATAAAAGAAGGGAAAATGTTAAGATCGGGAGTTTTCGTTTTCCTCATCGGTATGAACAAAAAACTCCCTTCCATATTGCCGGGATCAATAATCGGGGCATTCATGTCCGTCAAAGAAAAGAAAAACACAGGGAACAGGAATGAACTTGGCCATGAAATCAAGGACACCCCCCTTAACTCACTGATTTTCTACAAGCCCGATACATACATAGCTTACCTGGAAATTGTCCTGGCTGACGAACCCGCGATGATAACAAATGGAAATAGTGGGCGATATTTATATGTTGCAAATAATAGAAACAACCTGGAAATATGGGACCTCAAGAACCTGGAGAGAGAGAAGATCCTGCATATGCCGGGACCCATATCCGATATGGAATGGAACGAGAAAAGGACAAAGCTCTATTTATCATTTTTCCATGCCGAGAAATCGGGAATTGTTATAATAGACACAAAAAAGCGCGATGTTGCAAGGATTATCATTCCGCCTCCCACGGGACAGATTACCTCGGCTGTGCCGGTGGAGGATGAAGATGCAATAATGGGAGTAATAGGCCGGCCTAAAGACGGGAGACTTGTGGAGATCAGATATAACAGCAAGAAATCGACAATTACAAGAAATCGCAAGGTGGGAGATCTTCCGATTGATCTTGCATATATAGGACATTTTCAAAATATCATTGTATTGAATCATCTCGGGAGAAATATCATTACCCTTGGCAGGGATAAAATGGATATAAAATTTTACCAGGCACTGGATGGGACTCCGGCTAGAATCATCAAGGGATTGAAAGACATGAAAGCTTATGTGTCCGTAATTGACAGGGGTCAGGTTATTGTACTGGATACTGAAACAGGAAGGAAAATCGGGCATATTCCTGTTGGAGAGAGGCCCTGTTATATGTGTCGCAGGGAGGGCTTGATAATGGTGGGGAATCGCGCAGATCGAAGCATCTCGATAATTGACGGGGCGTTGGACAAGGTGATTGCAATGACGGCAAGGGAAGACTTTGATTATATAAACGGCGTGACGGTGTTGCCATGAAATATCCAACATGTTAACATATTATTAACAAACATCTGGCCACTTTTGTTTTATAATGTTCATGTAGGGTCATGTTCCCTATCTTACATCCAAGCCTAAATCCAAGAAATTGACGAAGCAATAAAGACGAAACAGACGAAGCAAATTAAAGGACCGGGGTACATATGGAAATCAACAAACACATACGAACAATGAAGTTTCCTATCCGGTATATCGACAGAGGGAAATCTCCCGGCAAACCCCGGAATGAGGAGAAAACACCATCCGGGGGTAAAGATGAGGTTTCAATTGGAGATGGAGATACCGCCCCCTCGCAGGAAATGCCCCCTGTAAAGCCACAGGATATACCCGGACAGAGCGAGCAGGATGCAACCGCGCCTCCCTCACGCAATTGGACGGTTCTTGTGTATGAAGCCGCTGACAACGACCTTGAGAAATTCATGGTTCAGGATGTCAATGACATGGAGAGCATAGGTTCCAACACCGATCTGAATATTGTGGTTCAGATGGACAGGGGCAAAGAGCCTTCGGAATTAAGCGGTGGATGGGGCGGAGTGCGAAGACTCAAGCTTACTAAAAACGATGATCCTTACAATATTGACTCTCCGGTATTACAGGATCTGGGGCAGATCAATATGTCCGCTCCTGAAAACCTTTCTGACTTTATTCAATGGGGAATGAAGAATTTTCCAGCCAATCATTACATGCTTGTAATGTCCGATCATGGAGCGGGATGGAAAGGCGGAATAGAGGACAAGTCTCACGACGACTGGATGAGTATGCCCCGGATGAGGAAAGGGATTGAAGACGCTCAAAAGAAAACCGGAAAGAAGCTTGATGTCATAGGGTTTGATGCATGCCTTATGGGTCAGACCGAAGTAGCATACGAGTTGAAGGATGTCGCTGACTATATGGTAGCTTCCCAGGAGAAAGAAGGCGCTGGGGGCTGGCCTTATCACAATATACTTTCAAAGGACATACTGGAAAATATTGAGAATGCTATAAAGTTAAAAATAAAGCTCGAGCCTGATGAAATGGCGAAGTTTATCGTTCACGCCGCGGCGAAGGATCAGAAGAATCTTCCAACAATGTCCGCCATAGACCTATCAAAGATGAAAAGCGTTGGTGAGGCAACGGACAAATTTGCAAAGGCGATTATCAAGACGGATACACCTGGATCTCTCCTCAAGACACTTATTCGGAAGACCCAGAATTTCGAGGGATTCAAAGACCATTACGATTTTTGCAAAAAAATTGTGATGGATGACAGGGTGAAGGATAAAAATCTGAAGGATTCGGCGCAGGAAGTAATGGATCGAATATATGAAGCTGTTATTCTTGAGGAGCATTCAGAAGATTACCCCGGTGCGCAGGGATTGTCCGTCTATCTCCCTTCATACAGGCCATCTCCGCCCGACGACTACCTCGAAACCCGATTCGCCCGGGACACCAACTGGGATGAGGCGTTGACGTTTATAGAGAACGGACCTTCACAGGTATCAAATCAGAAACCCGAAAAGATTGACGAATAAGATGTGACAAGGAGGTGGGAATAATGGAAATAAACAGGATTAAAAACGATAGATTTCCCGTTCCCACCGGAGGGATTCCTGAGAAAAACATCGAAACCGCGAAAAAAACCACCGGCTCCCCTGACAGACTACCTGAAGATATAGTCTCACTTGGCAAAGGCACTGACGCCAAATTCGATAAAATACCGCAGCTAAAATCAGGAGCCGATAAGAATGCCGGTGATGGCGAGAAACCCGGCGTTTCAGGCGAAAATCCCACTCCCGTCCCCATGAAAAAATGGACCATACTTGTGTATTCAGCCGCCGACAATGACCTGGAACCTTTCCAGGTTGAAGATGTAATGGAGATGGAGAAAACAGGTGGCGGTAACAGCTTGAATCTCCTGGTTCAACTGGACAGGGGGAAAAAGCCCTCGAATCTCTCCGACGGATGGAGCGGCGCAAGGAGATATAAAATCGAGAGAGATGGCGATCCCGAGAAGATAAACTCACCTGTCCTGGAAGATCTCGGTCAGGTTAATATGTCGGATCCCTCAACACTATCGGATTTTATTCAGTGGGGAATAAAAAAGTATCCGGCGAAGCATTATATGCTGATAATCTCCGATCATGGCAAGGGATGGGAAGGAGCTATACAGGATAAATCTCATAGCGGCTGGATGGAGCTTCCCAGGATTGAGGATGCTCTTATGGATGCGCAAGAAAAGACAGGTCAAAAACTTGATATACTGGGTTTTGACGCTTGCCTGATGGGCGAGTCCGAGGTGGCATATCAATTGAGAGATTCTGCAGATTACATGGTTGCATCTGAGGAATCCGAGGGGGCTGAGGGATGGCCTTACAAGAAATTCCTGACCGTAAATCTTTTAAAATCTATTCAATCCACTCTTCTGATGAAGCTTAATATGAAACCGGCTCAACTCGCAAGGAATATAGTTAAAGAAGCCCGAAGTGATCCTAAAAACCTGCCCACCCTCTCCGCGGTTGATATGAAAAAAATAGACGGAGTCGCAAACGCTACGAAAGAATTGTCTGATGCCATAATCGCCACAGACACTCCCAATAGTGTATTGAAAGAAATTGCCAAAAGCTCCACGGCGTTTGCAAAAGACGGGGCGTATATGAGTGAGTATAAAGATCAGCATGATTTTTGTCGCAGGATCTTAAAAAGCGATAAAATTTCCGATAAAAAATTGAAAAAAGCCGCCGGGGAAGTTATGAACTCCATTGAATATGCTGTTATGGAGGAGACTCATTCAGAAAAATATCAGCATGCAAGGGGGTTGTCAATCCATCTGCCGTCTTATGGATTCCGCCCCTGGCCACATTACAGGGAGCTTGATTTCCCGAAAGATACGGGGTGGGATAATGCCCTCCTCAAATTGTCAAAACCGGATAAGAAATAATTAATTGTTACTATTCACCGCAGAGAACGCAGAGGGCGCAGAGTTTCAATGAAGTTAACACTTCAGGCAATCATAAATTCTATGAAACTTGAGTGGAGGCTGGTCGGGAGACCAACCTAAATTATGTAAAATCGAGACTTAGAGAATTTTTCACCATAAGGAGGCTGAATAGTTACAATTAATGTAACTATTCACCGCATGGGTAATTAAAACATGGAGAATCCCGAATAAAACCTCCGTGATCTATTGGTAATAAATGAGCGAATCGAAGATGATGCAGGGAACTGGTTATAACCACAGAGGGCACCCTGAAACAAGTTCAGGGCAGGCAGAGGACTCAGAGAATTTTCTATTTTTCATCTCCGTCCCTTCGTGCTCATAGCGTTCTTTATGATTGGGAATTAGAGGAACAAATGAAAGAAAAATAATGCAAAAATAAGAATTTGAGCAGTGGAGAAATTTATTGAAGGCATTGAGAGGTTTGTTTTATAGCAAGCACCGAGGACCCTGAAACAAGCCTGCCCTGGCGAAGGCCAGGGTTCAGGGCAGGCAGTGCAATCGCAGAGAATTCTCCGATTTATCTCTGTGCTCTCTGTGTCCTCTGTGGTAAAAAACTATAGGGGCTGAATAGTTACCAATTAATTTATCATGAGGAATAATTTATGGATAAGATATCACCTCTTCATACTTCCGAAATAACACTAACCGGAACAAAGCAAGAGAAAAAGCAGAAGGTGGAAGTTAAACAAGAAAATCAATCTGCACAAATTGAGGACAGGGCGGATATTTCATCCAGTGTCATGAAAAAAAAGCAGGAAGTCAAAGAAGAAAAAACTTCCCACGCCAACATTCGCACCGATAAAACTGAGCAAAAGAAAACAACCGGACAGAGAGTAAAAGCTTATTACGATACCATAGATACCGATGCCGAGATAGAAAACATATCAAAAGACGCCAGAAATAAAATACCAAAGGCAGATATTACAGGACTCTCCATAGGGGCGGCTCTCGAATATGGACTTGCGGCCACCGGCCCGATTACATACTTGCATGAAGGCGCTCATGCAACCATGGTCAATGCGTTTTATGAAAATCCCGAGGTCACGATACAGGTGGACGGGATAGACAATGTGAAGAACATGATAGACGATCCTTCGCTGAAAAACCTGGGGCGGGTGTTGTCCGGATATGACATCAATCAGGACGGCGCAGGCGGCGTTACACGTTATAACTATGGAGATGGTCTTAACGAAAGAGGACAGGCTATCGGGAAGAACGGAGTCCAGGCCATTGTCTCGGCGGCGGGATGTATTGCGGAAGAAATCCCGACATTAATCGGTTTTGCCGCCGGATTTAAAATGAGAAAGAAATTCCCTGTGGCCGGATACACGCTGATGGCAATGGCGGGACTACATCATTTCGCCACATCAATGTATCCCATAAGTGCATTATGGACAACAACAGCGAATAAGCCGGGGCACGACTGGGCGAGATTTGCGGAATCCACAGGTATCCATCCGCTGTTGACTGCAACCGTTTTCGCGGCGACACTCCCCACGCTTGGGTTTGCAATGTGGCATTCAGAGAAAAAATCGCAGGAAAAAGCTAGAAACAGGCTGGCAGTTACGATGTTGATTCAAGATGGAAAACTTCCTGTCGATAAGTTGGATAAAGCTTTTAAAAAATACGGTCGTAATAAAAAATTAACCAAAGCACAGGACGATCTGGCGGAAGTTCTGGAGAAACCTTATGATCAACTTACAAAGAGTAAAAAACTCCAGGGAGAATTGAGAAAGAAACTCAGGAAAGTCAACCGTGAATATAACAAATTCGGGGACTTCCTTGCAAAGAAATATAGAAAACAAGTTGATGAAAAAAAGAAGACTCTTCCAAAGCCTCCAAAGATGACAATTTCCGAGGCGGCAAAAATGCTGAAGGAAGATATTGGCAGGATATGGGACGAGGATAAAATAGGCACTGCTCTCAGAGCAGGAACTCTCGCCGGAACCGCCGGGATCGGAATTACAGCGGGAGCGCGAACCGTAGCATTGGCCACCGGCGCATCAATAGCGGGACCCCTTGGAGCGGTCATATCCAATGTCATACCTGGAGTCAGTCTTGTGGGTACGGCGGCGACAGGCTGGCGGGCAAAGAATATCATTAATAATCCGGCGGCCACAAAAATGGATAAGATAGCGGCGGCAAGTATCGCCGGATTCTCTGCGCTGGGAACGGCCGGGCTTATGATTCCTGCATTAGGCTTACCTGCCATGCTTATAAGCGTCGGCGGAATCCTCGGAACCCATGCGGTGAAAGCTCTTGTTAATAAGTTTACATAAGTTATAATTATAAAATGATGAAAAAGCATAGAACAATTATTCGCCTTTTTATTGCCTCTTTTATTTTGCTTTTGTTCTCAACAACATGGGCATACGAGGCAAAACAATCTGCAGCAAGAAAACCCGCATCTATCTCTTCCGAATGGAAGGGACTTATCGGAAAATACAAATCCGGGTCAGCAAATTTCCTTGTTCTCGAAAAAGGGGGCAAGCTTTTTCTTTTATTTAAGAATAAATATTTTCCCGTTGAGGAAGCCGGGAATAACCACTTCACTTTAAATAAAGGAAAGCTATTTGGATCGGGATATTTGCAATTCACAAGAAATAAACATAATTTCGCCGTAAAATGCAAAATCGGGAATAAAATTTTCATCCGTAAGTTTTATGGGCCTGAAACCGGTAAGACATTTAGAATAAAGCCAATAAAGCCCGTCGATGAAATTCGTCCTGTTGCAATGAAGGCAAAGCCTGCCCTTGAATCAGGCAGATTCAGGAAACCCGAGCTTGTTGAAGTGATCAAGCTGGATCCCACAATCAAGCTTGATATCAGGTATGCAACATCAAACAATTTCATGGGTGCGCCTTTTTACAGTAGTCCCCATGCTTTCCTACAGAAACCCGCGGCGGAAGCACTTGTAAGGGTTCACAGGAAGTTGAAAAAAATTGGATACGGAATCCTCATATTTGATGCATACAGACCCTGGCATGTCACAAAAATGTTTTATATGGCGACACCTTCTAATCAAAAGCATTTTGTAGCGAACCCCAAAAACGGCTCCCGACATAACAGGGGATGCGCTGTTGATGTAACCCTGTATGACCTGAAAACAGGGAAACCGGTGGAGATGACCGGCGGATTTGACGAATTCTCCCAGCGATCATATTCCAACCACCCGGGGGGAACTTCTCTCCAAAGATGCCACAGGGATTTACTCAAAAAAGTGATGAAATCGGAAGGATTCAGTGTTTATAAATATGAGTGGTGGCATTTCGATTATAAAGACTGGAAAAAATATCCGATTATGAACATGAAGTTTGAAGGAGGCTAATCTGAAGTGAAAGGCTTAAACCTCAGCACAAAGATTGCTCTCGTTGTTTTACTTTTATTCTTTACAGGAATGACTATCACTATCACCGGTTGTCAGGGGAGTGATTCTTCTAATAGCGGTCCCATTTCTCACCAAACCGCCGTATTAAAGGAAACTGTTATGCCCACAAACGTGACAACAAGTGACATTAAAGATTTTCCTTTTCCGGATCCGATAAAGGAAGAGATGTATGAAAAATTTCCGCCTGAAGATAGAATAATCCTCAAACAAGCAAAAAAAAGATGGGTTTATCGTAGTAAGAAAGATGGTAATGAAACTCTTACAACTTTATCTCACTTCATAAAAAGAGGAGATACTATAGCTGATATTGGCTGTGGAGCAGGATATTTCGTTTATGGTCTTTCTGAATTAGTCGGCAATAAAGGTAAAGTCTATGCAATCGATATTTCTCTAATAGCTTACGTTTCTCAAGGACTGGTAAGAAGAGAAATGGCAATAAAATATGGCGAAGATAAATTCATTAACATAGTTCCAATTTTAAATGATCGCAATAAGCTGTATTTACCTGAAAACAATATAGACCTTGCATTCGTTTGCGGGGTACATATATTTCATATTGATATGGGATATCCTCCCATACTTTCTACTGAAGCTAAATACAAACAGTTAGGACAAAAAAAACATCAAAGTCAATTGAAAAATAAAGTACACAGTATTCAGAAAGAGTTTATCTCAAGCATCCGAAATTCCCTGAAGCCTGGCGGTAGGTTGGTGATTCTTGAGGGAATGGTTCTGAGTCCTCATCTTAAACTAAACAAAAAAAATGTAATAGAAATTCTTCTTGCAGAAGGATTCGAATTAGAAAAAGATATAACAGAACGGCCTCAGCATCATTTTCTTGTTTTTAAAAAAAAATAATTCTAAAACCGGGAAATCCATTGGCTTTCCACTAAAAATAAGGCAAAAAGAAGGAAAATAATTGAAATTATGTAATTAACATGTTATAAATTGCATTTTTTCGACTTGTCACTTATATCTAAAGCTAATAATAAACCCATTTAAACATCTATTTGTATCCACCCAAACAACAGGGGGATTTGAATTTGCGAAAAACAACAATAGAAAAAAGAAGCTTTCTCATAAAGATAACATCGGTTATCATTCTTTTCGTTCTCCTTTGCGGCGTTAGCTTCGCAAAGCCTGTAACGGTTCGGGTTGCGCTTTTACACAATCAGTATGCCGTGAAAATCTCCAATTCCAATGGGCTTACTGCAAAAGACGCCTATGAATTGAAGAAAATTACCAAATCTCCCAAAAATATAGTTGTAAAAGTCTATAAGGGAAAAATTTATGTAAACAAGATCCAGACAAACTCAAAATTTGTTTATATCGTATCGAAAAACATTCATCACACCACATATTTAAACGGCGTTCCATACAGGGGATATTACCTCGTGGGGTTCAAC
Organism: Vulcanimicrobiota bacterium; assembly: GCA_021107945.1. Classification (GTDB taxonomy): domain Bacteria; phylum Vulcanimicrobiota; class JAJTBE01; order JAJTBE01; family JAJTBE01; genus JAIORV01. The sequence goes on from JAIORV010000046.1 coordinate 46,323, forward strand.
AACAGAGGAAGGCTCCAGGTAATAAATTATGTATCTCTGGAAGATTATATCGCAGGCGTTCTCGGGGGCGAAGTCTCTTCCCGCTGGCCTGCGGAATCTTTAAAGACCCAGGCTGTGGCGGCGAGAACATATGTAATGTATAAGCTCACACAGAGTAAGGATAAAGTCTATGATGTCGTGAATGATACCGGGGATCAGATGTATATCGGCGTAAGGGGAGAGTCAGCGAAATTCAGAAGAGTGGTAAAACAGACGAGTTCACAGATTCTGACCCGTGGCGGAAATGTTATATGCACCTATTATCATTCAAACTGTGGCGGAGGAACATCGGATTCCTGGAATGTTTTCAAGAAAGACCGCGGCGGGCTTACAGGCGTTAAATGCCCATATTGCGCCGGTGCGCCGAATAGCTCCTGGGGGAAGACATTATATACAGATACGATTCGATACCGCCTGAAGAAAAACGGCTATAATATCGGGAAGATATTTTCAATGAAACCTTATTCTAAAGGGAAATTAAAAAGAATTATTTATCTTGAAATAAAACATAGCTATGGAACAAGCTATGTTTTCGCCTCTGAATTCAGAAGAATTATGGGATATAGGACCATAAAAAGCACAAAATTTGATGTGTATCCCAAAAGATATATTACATATCGGCATACAAAGAAAATAGCGGTCAGCAGGGGAGGAGTCGCTCTCACATCAAGCGCTATAGGCGGGACATTCAGAAGTGCATCCAAAAAACTCCAGGTTCCCACATATTTTTATTTCTCGGGAGCGGGATGGGGACACGGTGTCGGAATGTGTCAGTGGGGCGCACGGGGAATGGCATTGGATGGATACAATTATAAGCAGATACTGATGCACTATTATCCGGGGACGAAGATTACAAAAGCGGGGGAAGAGAAAAATTAGAACTTGATCTTCAAAGCCTTTTTATTCACGGAATATTTCACCGGGGTCTTTCCCAGGATTTCACCGTCTATGTGGCAATATACTTCCGGTTCTGTTATTATCTCAAAATCGGATGATTTGAAGTATTTTATCTCATTCTTATCTATGTGGTCTTCCATAAATACACTCAGAACCTGATTTGCTATAGGGTTTTCATTGCTGAACGGAAAAACGACAATATCAAGCATGCCGTCATCAGGCTCCGCGTTTATTGCCAATTTTATTGTTCCACTGTAATACGGAAGATTTCCCGCAAGAACAAGCCATGCGGAAGTTTCGAATTCAATTCCCTGATCATGCAGAATGATTTTTACAACGGAACGATATTTTTTCTCATCGAAAATAAGCGTCGCCGCGCCCTTTATTATAAACCCCAAGCTTCCCAACAAGTTTTTTACTTCAGGTTCCATCTCCAGAATAACCCGGGCATCAAGACCTATTCCGGACATTATCAGGAAATGTTGACCGTTGGCAACTCCCACATCCATTGTTTTTATCGGCGACTCAATTAAATGCCTGCATGCCTCGGTGATATTCAGAGGCACTTTCATCGCCTTGCAAAGAACATTTTCAGTCCCCATAGGAATAACACCCATAATCACATCATATCCCACAATACCCTTCAGTACCTGGTTTATTGTGCCGTCTCCTCCGCAGGCGACAATATGAGTGTATCCCTGCTGAGCCGCTTCTTTTGCAAGCAGGGAGCTATCCCCCGGTTTTGCCGTTGTCTTGATATCTATGGAGATATTTCTATCAGCGAAAAAATTCACAATATCCCGGAGCGAATTCCCCCTGAAAGCGGATTGGGATATTCCTGATTTTGGATTTAACACAAAGCATAGCCTGGCGTTATCCACAAGCATCCTCCTTATATAATTATATCTTTATCATTGTCGTCGGGCTTGAGTCCCAGTTTTCTTAACAGTCTTCTTTCCCGCGCCCTTCTGAGTAATAATCTTGTTGTCCAGTGAATTTTACCCAGGGGTTTTATAAGAATTGTCAGCATCCCCAGCCTGTTTCCCCCCAGAATGTCTGTAAAAATCTGATCCCCGATCATAGCAGTATTACCCGGACTTGCATTCATTTTTTCAAGCCCGGTGAGAAAGGGTGATGCATTTGGCTTTGCACAAAAAAACGGAGCCCCCACGAATGGAATTCCAAGCTCCCCGGCCATGCTCGCAACCCGTCTCATTCTTCTCTTTCCATACATTACATTCGAAACAAGACAGGCATTTTTTATATATCCTTCATTAAAAGCTTCCAACAAGACTTCCTTCGCCCTGGGGTCTATCGTCTTACTATGATGATCCGCAATCGTGCTGTCAACATCAATTAAGAGATAGTCAATCCCCCTTTGTGAAAGAGCCTTGAAATCTATCATCCATATTGCAGTAAAATATAGATCAGGGCGAAACATATATAACTTTCGACTCATAACGAAGTTAATAATTCGTTTTTGGTTGAATTAATCCTACCCTGATATACCTCACATGATAACTACTCACATTTCGCACATGTGAATTGGTTAAGAAGTAATAGAATTTTTTTCTAGTGCCTTAAGGTGATAACGGGTGTTTTTCAGGTGATAACAGGCGTTATAAGGGGTTTAAGACAACACCACAATTTATTGTGGTGAATTGAGCGTAATCCCCACCACTACAGCGTTCTAACCACTTCAGTGGTTTATATCATCAATTTAACCGTTGAAACGGTTAAATTGAGGTGGGAGGTAGATTTTATAGGCTTCTAACCACCCGATTAAAATCGGGTGTTGTCTTAAAAACTCGAAAA
>JAIORV010000079.1 GCA_021107945.1 Vulcanimicrobiota bacterium
GCTTTTGCTTTTTCTTTTGCTCGCTCCAATTGTGATTCTGACAAATCAATTCCTGTAACCTTGTAACCCCTTTTTGTTAATTCAATCGAATGTCTACCGGTACCACATCCTATATCAATTATTTTTAACGACTTATTTAAATCAATTTCTTTTTCGATGAAATCACACTCACCAATTGTGCCTTGTGTAAAGATTTCATTATCATACTTTCTACCATAATCCTCAAATAATGATTCATACCATTGCTTCATATTGATTTCTCCTTATCTTGGCTCGCTCTTTCGTACAATTCTTTATAGTAGTTCTAATTATTTTTTCCGATACTTATTACCCTGGGTAGCCGGGAGGCCACAGCCCCGGGTGAATGGATTTCGGAAAAATTATTATACCCTTTCTTCCAGAACAAAAGACCATCTCCTCCATTCAATTGCACTATAAAAAGAAAAAGGGCGGTGATTTGCCGACCCACGGGCAAGCGGCGGGTTATCATAAGAAAACAGGGTGAAGCTCTCCACTCCGCCAGGGAAAATTTGGCTGAACTTCAAAACACGAGAAAAACTAATGGGGAGTATAATTTTGCCGGACAATATCAGCAGAATCCTGTTCCACAGGAAGGAGCTATTATCAAAAGTGACTGGCTTCAGTATTATGACCCGGAAGAATTGAAAAAGGGGCTGGAAGACGGAAGCATTAAGCCCCACTGTGTTATCCAGTCCTGGGATACGGCCAATAAGGTGGAAGAGCATAACGACTATTCCGCCTGTATCACAATATTGTTCGACAGCAAAAAAAAGTCTTATGTCCTAGAGAGTTACCGGGAGAAACTCGAGTTCCCGTCTCTCATAAGAAAAGTAAAAGAGAAATATAAATTGGTAAAGAACACATACAAATGCCCAATCAAGCTCTTTATTGAAGATAACGGTTCCGGAACTCAGCTTATCCAGACTTTGAAAAATGAATATAAAATCTATCCACTAGCCATAAAGCCCGAATATGACAAGGCGACACGCCTTCAATCTGTTTCCCATCTAATTGAAAACGGCTCCTGTCTTTTCCCAATGACGAACCCCATTGGTGGCATAACTTTCTTTATGAGCTTTTGCGTTTTCCAAAGGCAAAACACGACGACCAGTGCGATGCTCTTAGCCAAGCGTTGGGGAAAATGCTGAAAGTTGTTCGCGGGCCAAGAATTACTTTTATTTAAGCACTTTCCCCTGAATCGTGAAAATATTGAGCATAGTCGAAAGACAAATAAAGAAAGGTTAACCTTACAGAAATAGTTGACTTCTCCCTCTTTGTATGGCTTCATTGTGTTGAGGAAGGAGAGTTATGAAAAAGAAGATTTACCTGCCAAAGACCCTGAAAGAGCTGCAATCTCTTGACAATGATCGGCTCAAGGAATTATGGATGAGATATTTCAATGCCCCACCCATCATGGATTGTCCGAAGACGATCAGGACATTGTGGTACAAGATCCAGTGTGAGAACCATAATTTGCGCATTAAACAGAAGAATATCACCAGGTTGAACCGCTATTCAACCAACCCGAACAAGTATATAGAGAAATCATACAAAACCAAGTATCATCTGAGAAGCGGCATGGAAATTGTGAAGACATATCAGGGTAGACAGTATCGGATTCTTGTCCGCTCGCCGGGGGAGTTTGTCTATGACAACCAGTCTTACAAAAGCCTGTCGGCCGTTGCCAGAGCTATCTGCAACAAGAAAGTTTCCGGTTATGACTTCTTCGGGATCAACAATAAGCATTATGAAAAGAATATTGTGAAGGATGAGAAATGCAAAGGGTAAATTGTGCCATATATGTTCGAAAATCTACTGAGAAGGGTTTGGAGCAGGAGTTCAATTCTCTCCACAACCAGGAGGAAGCTTGCAAAAATTATATTTTGTCACAGGCTTTTAATGGTTGGGAGTATTTTAAGACTTACGAGGACGGCGGTATCTCTGGCGGGACGATGAAACGCCCGGGTTTGAATGGGATGCTGAGCGATATGAAGAAGGGACTTGTTCAGACGGTGGTGGTTTACAAGGTTGACCGCCTTTCACGCTCCATTATTGATTTTCACAATATGATGAAGGAGTTTGAAGAATATGGATGCAGTTTTGTTTCCATCACCCAGGCATTCGACACCTCCAATTCCATGGGGAAACTCACCCTCAATATGCTTCTGTCCTTCGCCCAGTTTGAACGAGAGGTTTCTGCGGAGAGAATCCGGGACAAGATTGCCGCCACCAAGAAGAAAGGATTGTGGACAGGGGGATGCCCGCCGCTGGGTTATGATCTATCTGATAAGAAACTGATTCCCAACCCGAAAGAAGCCGAGTATGTCAGGTTCATCTTTGAGAAATACGTGGAGTTGAAATCCTTAATTAAGCTAAGGAAATTTCTATTGAACACCCATGTGAGAACCAAGAAATGGACAAGTAAAACCGGTTTAAAGAAGGGCGGAAGGGTATTCTCCCGCTCCATGCTTGCACGCGTACTCCGCTCCCAGATCTATATCGGAAGAATTGAGAACAAAAAAGACGGAGTCTCTTACCCGGGAAAACACCAAGCTATTGTCGAGAGTAAAATCTTTAACCATGTTCAGTCACTTTTGGATGGAAATCGAAAGAATAGACTGGAAACATACAGCCGAGACTCGTTTCTTCTATCCGGCAAGATATTTGATGAAAGCGGGAAACCTTTCAAGAATGAGAAGGGGACGAAAAACAGGGTGAAAAAGTATCGCTATTACGCACAAAAAGGACGGTACCTTCCCGCAGGCGACTTTGAGGATATTACCTTTGAAGTTGTAAAAGATTTGCTGAACTTTTCGCTGAATAAAATCCTCGAAGATGGGCAGGCGCTTGATTTTAAGCAGATTGATTTTGACGGACTGACCTTACGCCAACAAGCAGATTTGATTCGAGCTATGATTTCAAGGATTATCTATCACAATGAAAAGCTGACCTATTTTATCAATGTTGACGACCTGACTTACCTCAGGTCATTCGGAAAGAAGGATTACATCAACGCAAAAAATGACGAAAGCGACGCCCGGATATACCTTGCCGGGGACAAGAAAAACCTTGTTGTCGAGAAAGATATACTACTCGCCAGCCGACCTTCAACGAATCAGTATATCGGGGACGGCAAAAAGATCATTACAGTATCCGGGAACAACACAAATCTGATAAAAGCCCTCAGCGTTGGATGGAGATACGGAAAGATGTTGGAAGAAGGCAAAAGCATAAGGCAGATCGGGACTACGGAAAAAAGAGCAGACAGGACGATTTACAAATATCTGAATCTCAACTACCTCTCCCCTAATGTCGTCAACAGCGTAATGGACAGCGAAGCCCCGTCGCATATTAACATGCAAGCACTCTTCAACGTCGCCTCCAAGTATCCCGACTTCAATGACCAGGAGCGGGTGTTTTATTGTAGGCAATAGTAGATAATAGTCTGAAGTTGTGCAAAGCTGTTGGGGATGAACCTTTTTTGAAAAAAAGTTTCTTCCCCAAACCCCATCTCCAAAAAACTTTAAACTGTAGATTTCAAATGACTCACTATGGCAAGACTTTATCTCCCGATAAACATACTTTCTTTGCATCTATTCAGACCAGCCCAGGATTTGTCTCCTGACCAAAATCGAGGCTGGAAGCCTCTCCTACAGTTAGAGGTCTGAATAGTCACCTCTTTTTTCATTGCTTCAAACGCTTGTTTTATCGAATCTTCGATTCGATAAAACAAGCACTGCAATCCTTTTCATCTCGCTTTGCTTCGATGAAAAGGAAATTGAATTTTACCAGCCACCGCCATTCCGATTATCTATTGATTCCACCATACACCCCAAACTCGCTCCCAAAGATGAAAATAACGCCAATACCTTTGACTCACCATATTTCGCCCAAGTATAGAAACCCATATGTCTCGCCAAATTCATCCCAATCCGAAGGCTTACCCAAGTCAAAGTCACTTCCTACAATGCAAAAATCCCGCAGTGTTGCGGGATTTTTGAGATGTTTTGTATATAAACATTAAACATGAAAAATACTGGTGGAGCAAGTGGGACTTGAACTTTGGGAGTTAATTGAATGATATATGCTTAAAACCCCATGAATATTGACTTTATTATAGATATTAGTTGAAACGGAGTTTGTTGCGACATGAAATAATAAGAAAGTCAAACCTTGACAACTATCTGTTACAAGATAAACAATCCAGATTATTTACACTTTTTACCACTGCTCATCTGAATGAAACATGAACACTCTTCCCCAAAGCTTCCGCTACTTTTTTTAAAAAACCTATTGATGGGTTGTAGTTTCCGCTTTCGAGCCTGCTGATATTGCTCTGTCTGGTTCCTATTCTCTCTGCCAGTTCTTTCTGGGAGATATTTTGTTTGATTCTTGCTCTTATAATCTGGCTGACGATTTCGTATTCAGGCTCAAGTTCTTCGTATGCTTTTAATGTCTTCGGATTTTTTAAGAGCCTGTTTTTAACCTCACTCCAGGGCGCCGACGGTTTGTTCATTTTATTCGCCTCCTCAGGTAATCTTCCATACGGTTCTTTGCCGTTTCAAGTTCGTTTCTTGGAGTTTTGGTTGTTTTCTTTATGAATCCGTGCAGAAGTATAAAAGTGTTTCGGGTTGGGAGAAAGTAGAAAATTCTTGTAATATCACTCGCAAATTTTATTCTCATGTAGGAGAGCCTTCCAGGCTCGATTTTCGTGGCAAGATGTCACTCCTACAAAGAGGGGACTGAACATTTGCGCTCTTTCAGGTTGATTCCAAACTGCTCAAGCAAATCAATCTGGCGCATTGCCTTTGCCTGCATCTTGGGAGGCAGTGAGTCCATGAACTCCTCCACAGGGCATGTCCCATCTTCATTCCGATAAAACTCAACAGTCCATTCCAATTTGCAATTTCCTTTGTCCAGCCTAACACAATAATATCAAATATGATATGTCGAATCAATAAATATTTACAATTATTTTTCTGTTATCATGAGTTCTCTTAAGAAGCCAAGTCAAGCCTGAAGGCTTGAGCTACGTAGCTTTTCAGTTTCCAATACCTTTGACTCACCGAATTTCGCCCATGTATAGAAACCCATATGTCTCGCCTAATTCATAGCAAATCACAAGCTTACCCAAGTCAAAGTTACTTCCTACAATGCAAAAATCCCGCAGTGTTGCGGGATTCTCGTAATTCTTTATGTATAAACATTTTACATGTAAATGACTGGTGGAGCAAGTGGGACTTGAACTTTGGGAGTTAATTGAATGATATATGCTTAAAACCCCATGAATATTGACTTTATTATAGATATTAGTTGAAACGGAGTTTGTTGCGACATGAAATAATAAGAAAGTCAAACCTTGACAACTATCTGTTACAAGATAAACAATCCAGATTATTTACACTTTTTACCACTGCTCATCTGAATGAAACATGAACACTCTTCCCCAAAGCTTCCGCTACTTTTTTTAAAAAACCTATTGATGGGTTGTAGTTTCCGCTTTCGAGCCTGCTGATATTGCTCTGTCTGGTTCCTATTCTCTCTGCCAGTTCTTTCTGGGAGATATTTTGTTTGATTCTTGCTCTTATAATCTGGCTGACGATTTCGTATTCAGGCTCAAGTTCTTCGTATGCTTTTAATGTCTTCGGATTTTTTAAGAGCCTGTTTTTAACCTCACTCCAGGGCGCCGACGGTTTGTTCATTTTATTCGCCTCCTCAGGTAATCTTCCATACGGTTCTTTGCCGTTTCAAGTTCGTTTCTTGGAGTTTTGGTTGTTTTCTTTATGAATCCGTGCAGAAGTATAAAAGTGTTTCGGGTTGGGAGAAAGTAGAAAATTCTTGTAATATCACTCGCAAATTTTATTCTCATGTAGGAGAGCCTTCCAGGCTCGATTTTCGTGGCAAGATGTCACTCCTACAAAGAGGGGACTGAACATTTGCGCTCTTTCAGGTTGATTCCAAACTGCTCAAGCAAATCAATCTGGCGCATTGCCTTTGCCTGCATCTTGGGAGGCAGTGAGTCCATGAACTCCTCCACAGGGCATGTCCCATCTTCATTCCGATAAAACTCAACAGTCCATTCCAATTTGCAATTTCCTTTGTCCAGCCTAACATAAATATATCATAAATGATATGTCGTATCAATTAATATTTACAATTATTTCTCTGTTATCATGTGTTCTCCTGAAAAGTCAAGTCAAGCCTGAAGGCTTGAGCTACATAGCGGGAGATACCTTTGACTCACCATATTTCGCCCATGTATAGAAACCTATATGTCTCGCCAAATTCATCCCAATCCGAAGGCTTACCCGAGTCAAAGTTACTTCCTACAATGCAAAAATCCCGCAGTGTTGCGGGACTTTCGTGATTCTTTATGTATAAACATTTTACATGTAAATGACTGGTGGAGGTGGCGGGACTTGAACCCGCGTCCGGAATGGTCCACACGGCAACCGCTACAAGCTTAGTCAGCATTTTTTTCTCGTCCTTCTACTCCTTACTGACAAGTTGAAGTCGGACAAAGTTCCATTTTGTTTCGCAACATTTGCCTGAAACGGAACAAAGTCGCTATCCGATATCGTTGACGCCCTTTCCAATACTACCGGCAAAACTGGGAGGACGTAGCTACGCCTTTAGGCAGCTAGTGCGAGTTGTCTATTGTTCGCAGTTACTTTTTGGTCCGATTTTTAACGAGCTTCGGCACTCGACTTGCTATTGCCGCTCAAACACACCCCGTCGAATCCGGTCACCCCCATTTTGATTTATTACATGCTCATTATAACATTCCTGTGTCCTATATTGCAATAGACATTTGTTTAAATTATTAGAATTTGTTTTATCTATTCTGTGAATACCAGGATGTCGGATACAGTAAGCCTCTGAAGCGGCTGGGGCTTTGAGGAGGGAGGGGTAGTTTCTTTTTCCCCAGGTTCAAACCTAATCTTTCATTACATCTCCTGAACTTCCGACGAACGCTGGGTTTCTGGCGATAGGAGGTGGCAATTTGCCAAACCGTCCAGAAGTCGTAAACATGGATAGAGGATATTTGTCCGGGGCGAGCCGTTACACTTGCGAACAAAGTAACCGCCGACCATGGTGACACAAATGAAAAAGTCTTCCATGGTTTTGATTCGTCATTTTCTCCGTTTCTCGGAGTGGAATTAGGCGATTAGAACCTTTCGCTCAAAAAATGCATATAAAGACAAGTTACACATGAGAGGTGGAAAACGGGTTTATTATCACGGGTCTGTTCTCAAAGCCCCATTCCTCCTATGAGGGAAATGGGAAATGGGAAGTGGGAAACGAGATCCATTATCCGTCATCCATTATCCGTCATCCATTATCCGTCATCCATTATCCATTATCCATTATCCATTATCCATTTTCCATTTTCCAATATCCATTATCCCTTTATCGGGATGAGGACATCCCTCCTACAGATTCGGGCTGCTTTATCCGTTTTTCAAATCTCTTTGCGGTGAATAGATATAAAAATTATAATAAATCGTCAATTGTATCCGGTGACAGTATCCCTCCGAGTTTCACAACCGCTTTCTTCACATCTTCCGTGTTTAAATCCACGGGTTCTACTCCTTTTAAAACTGCTATCGCCGCCGCAGCTCCGGCCGCTTGCCCCATTGCCATAGATGTCGCCTGAACTCTCGCCGAGGCATGGGCGAAAAAGTCGGCGGAAACGCATTTTCCGGCTATGAGAAGATTTGGTGTTCTCTCGGGCAAGAGGCATCGATATGGGATCCCGTAATACCCATCTGCGCCAATCTCGTCGGACTCAATTGTGGAGCTTCCCGGAGTATGAATATCTATCGGAAATCCCCCCAATGCCACTTCGTCTGGAAAGCGTCTTCCAACAAGAAGATCCTCACCTTTGAGAAAATATTTCCCCTTTATCCGTCTTACCTCCCTGATTCCCATCAACGGGGCTTCGCCGGTCAGGACACATTTTTCGAATCCGGGAATCCAATCTTTTAGAAAATTGAGTATCTCGAACATCTGTATCCTTGCCTTTTTTTGCGAAAACGTGACATTGTAAGGATCCAGTGGATCAAAATCAGGGATCCTCGTGGAATTAATTCCCACCTCGTCACCATATAATGTTTGATAAAAGAGTAATCTGTCCCTTGGCACTGAAAGGTTGGCGCGATTCCATAATGTAAAGAAGCCTGACAGTCCGGGGGCCGGTGATGTTTCGAGCAAGCTGAAGATTGTCTCATGATGAAAATCCCCCCGGTTATTCAGCGCATATTCGACTGCCTTTTTGATGTCAACATTTCTCACCTTGAAAATCAGTGTGGCCGGTTGTGTTTTTCCGTCTCTTCCACTTTCAAAGCTGTCCCCGGCAGTCGCCGCAAGAATTCCCTCGCCTGAAGCGTCAATGTATGCCGGAGCTTCCGCTTCAAATGTTCCGGCGCAATTTATCCCCCTGATGCTGTTAATCCTGTTGCCGTCCATTTCAGCATCGGTAAACCTTGTGTCGAGGAAATATCTGACTCCCTCCTTGTCAAGAAGAGTCTGTAGAATTAGTTTGAGTTTTTCAGGATCAGTCGGTGTCACGGAATAGGCCACGCCTATCGTGTCCCTTATATGCCCGGGAGATCCGCCCACCGCAACAAGTTTGTCAATTATCTCCTGCGGGATGCCTCCCACTATTTTATGCCCTTTTTTACCGTGAAATGTAAGGCAGGAGTGAATCCATGCACCTGTCGCCATACCGCCGAGGAATTGATTCTTTTCGAGAAGCAGGACTCTTGCCCCCGTTCTCCTTGCGGCAACAGCGGCGCAAACACCGGTGAGACCTCCGCCGATGATTATAATATCTGTTTTAATTCTCTTTCCCAATATTCCCATCTTTTTTACATCCCTCGCATATATCACATTGCTTGTTTTCATTTACGATATTTTTCCCATCGTCACACGGTTCCATATGAATAAGAACTTTTATGCCGGGAAATTCTTGTTTCACCTCATCTTCCAGGTGGCTTGCAAGGTCATGGGCTTTTTTCAATGATATGTTACCAAGGAAAACCAGGTGAAGATCAACCTCTCTCTCGCCTCCTTTTTTTCTACTTCTCATCCGGTGAAATTCAAGATATTCGTCCTTGTGTTTCCCGATTATGTCCCTGATTCTTTTCTCTTCCTCCGGAGGCAGGCATTTATCCACCAGTATTCCCAGCGATTCCAGGAATATGCGAACGGCAACCCACAGTATTACAAGGGCAACTCCTATCGCTATTATGGGATCAAGAATATTAATCCCCGTAAACTTTACAACGATCAGGGAAACCATTACGCCCGTTGCCGTATAAACATCTGTCCGGGAGTGCCATCCGTCGGCCTCTATCGCGGGTGATTCTAATTCTCTTCCTTTTCTTATAAGATAAGAGGAAACAAAAAAATTAACAATTGCCGCAACAAACATTGTCACAATTCCCAGGTCAAGTGAGGCAAGCTCCACCCCTGTTTTTATACGAATGATGGATCTATAGAGGATAAAAAAGCCTGATCCAAATATAACAAGTGACTCAAGGAGGGAGGCAACATTCTCGTACTTTCCATGACCATAAGGATGTTCGCTGTCGGGAGGCTTCTCCGCTTCCCTTACCGAGAACATAGCGATCAGGGATGTTACAAGATCGGATCCGGAATGCAACGCTTCCGAGAGAATTGCGGTTGAGCCAGTAATGAAACTAACTGCAATTTTAAAGAGTGTGAGAAAAACATTCATTCCCACCGAGAAATAAGTGACCTGTGTTTTTGTTTTTATTATTGCCAATTTATACTCCGATTTTAAAATCGTAATTTTTCGCCGCGGTAGCCTGCCCTGCCTGCCCCGAATTTATTTCAGGGAATTTGTTTCAAGGTTTCGGAATCAAATAACGACGCCGTTTTTTGAATAGATCCTGAAACAAGTTCAGGATGACGAATTCAAGCCGTTTCTTTTTAATAATGCATAAATCCTATAATAATATTTTGTCGGTCGTTTATATTATTCCTTTTTATCAAAGTGAAGACTTAATATACAGTGATATCTCATATATAGCCGAAAGACGACAAAAATCCCCGGCATAACCGGGGATTTGTGAAATCGGTATTATAGACACTGGTAATTGTCAACGTCTTCTATTTTTCTTTAATCGCAAGTGCCGCTTTTGTAGGATCAATCTTGATTCCCGGGCCCATGGTTGAGGACAGAACTATGCTCTTTAAATATGTCCCCTTTGAGGCGGCGGGTTTTGCTCTCATTACGGCATCCAACAATACTTTTAGATTCTCAAAGATCTTTTCAGAGTCAAATGAGATTCTTCCGACCGGTGTATGCACTATGCCGGTTTTATCTGCACGGTATTGCACCTTACCTGACTTCAATTCTTTTACCATTGTGGCCACGTCCAGGTTTACCGTACCCGATTTGGGACTGGGCATTTTGGGTCCGAGTATTCGGCCCAGATTCTTACCGACTATTCCCATTGCGTCTGGAGTTGCTGCAGCTATATCCCAGTCCATCCAGCCCTCTTTCACTCTTTCAACAAGTTCGTCGGCTCCGGCCTCGTCAGCTCCTGCCTCAATGGCTATGCCAACTTTTTCACCCTTGGTAAAAACTATAACCGTGGGTGTTTTGCCTGTGCCATGGGGAAGAACAACGGTTCCTCTGACATTCTGATCGGAACGACGGGGATCGATCCCCAATCTGATTGACGTTTCAATTGTTTCGTCAAATTTAGCTCTCGCTGTTTTCTTAACAAGTTCAATTGCTTCTTCGAGATCATAGAGTTTCATACGATCCACTTTCGAAAGCGATTCCTTGTATTTTTTACTTCTTACTGCCATTAAAATACCTCCTTGTGGTAATAATGAGAAGACCCATGTCCTCTCTCCCACCTACGGGATATGGGATATGGGAAATGGGAAACGGGAAACGGAATCTATAATCCGTCATCCGCCCTCTATTTTCCGCTATGCTTTATCCATTCCATTTGTTCGAACTTCGCGGCGAATAGCTATTCTACAATCAAGCCCATCTGCCGTGCTGTGCCTGCTATAATTTTAACCGCGGCGTCAATATCATTTGCATTTAAATCTTTCATTTTGACTTCCGCTATCTTTTCCAGATCCTGCCTTGTTACTTTTCCAACCTTGACCTTATTGGGCTCGCCGGAGCCTTTTTCAATACCGGCGGCCTTGCGGAGCAAAGCTGAAGCGGGCGGTGTCTTTGTAACGAAAGTATACGAGCGATCCTCGAAAACTTTGATTTCAACCGGGATAATTGATCCCATACGGTCTTTTGTCTGATCATTATATGCGCGGCAAAATTCCATAATATTTACACCATGTTGGCCCAGCGCAGGACCCACGGGAGGCGCAGGGTTGGCTTTACCCGCTTGAATCTGCAGTTTTACTAAGGCCTTTACCTTTTTTGCCATTTTTATTCTCTCCTCTAAAGAAGTTATATGCTTATTAAAATATCCGGCTTCGACCTAAACCTTTTGAATCTGTCCAAAATCCAGCTCAACGGGAGTTTCACGACCCAGGAAGGATATTAACACCCTGACCTTCTCGCGTTCGGAATTGACTTCCTCGATTACGCCATGGAATTCCTTAAAAGAACCATGGGTTACCTTTACAAGCTGGCCGACACAAAGATCCATTTTCATCTTCAGGGGCGCTTCAACACCCATGAGTCTGAGGATTCTCTTGACTTCATCCTCCGGTAACGAAGTGGGTTTTACACCGGGTCCCACAAAACCGGTAACTCCCGATGTATTCCTGACTACATACCATGAATCATCGGTCATGATCATCTGAACAAGAACATATCCCGGATAGATTTTACGCTGTACCGTTCTTTTTTTGCCGTCCTTGAATTCGATTTCTTCTTCCGTTGGAACCATTACCTGGAAAATCTTATCCTGCATGTTAAGTGAGGCAATCCTTCTTTGAAGATTTGCTTTCACCTTGTTCTCATAACTTGAGTATGTATGAATTACATACCATTTCAATCGGGGATCTTTTTCCTCGGGCTTTGGCTCCTTAATTTCCTCTTCCCCGTCGGTTCCTTCCACAGACACTGGTGTTTCTGTATCTGAATCCGATTCCGGTGTTAATTCCTTTTCTTCCATCTCTTTTTCTACCACGGGAAAAACCTCCTATAACATTCCTGCTACCGGAATTTCCTTCTGATTATGCAAACATTACAGAAAAAAATAACGCACAGGCAGGCGTTATGAATATGACTGTTCAATCTTCATGACGCTTTTTTTCTATTTAAATGTTGTGAATATTTTTTCAAATATCTTGCTGAACAAAACGTCACATACTCCCAAATAAGATGTGACAACAAAAAGCGTTACAAACACTACTATTGTCGATGTCCGCAATTCGTTTTTATCAGGCCAGGAAACCCTCTTCAACTCTGTTTGAACGCTCTTTAGATACTTTGCCACGCCAAAATATAACTTTTTCAATTTCTCCATTTTACAACCTCAATCAAAATTCTATCGGGTCTCTTTGTGAACGGTATGCTTCCTGTCCCAAGGGCAATACTTGTTCAACTCAAGTCGCTTGGGTGTCTTGATCCGGTTCTTAGTTGTCGTGTAATTCCTTCTCTTACATTCCTTGCAGGCAAGAGTTATGATGATTCTATTTTCCTTCTTCTTGGCCATCTTGATGCTCCTTTAATATCAGGTTACCCCCGGTTGTCAACCCCGGGGGTAGCCAAATAAGTATAATCAGTCATTAATAATTTCGATAACAACACCCGCACCGACGGTTCTTCCGCCTTCACGGATTGCAAACCTCAGCTCTTTCTCGATGGCGATAGGCTGAATCAACCTTACTTCCATTGTGATATTGTCGCCGGGCATTACCATCTCAACTCCATCGGGGAGCTGAATTGAACCGGTAACATCAGTTGTACGGAAGTAGAACTGGGGACGATAACCGTTAAAGAACGGCGTATGACGTCCACCTTCTTCTTTGGAAAGAACATAAACTTCAGCTTTGAAGTGTGTATGGGGAAGGATGGACTTAGGATGGGCAAGAACCTGACCTCTTGTTATGTCTCTTTTACCAACACCTCTAAGCAGGACACCTACGTTGTCGCCAGCACGTCCCTCATCCAGAATTTTTCTGAACATTTCGACACCGGTTACAACAGTCTTGCGTGTCTCTTCAACGATTCCAATAATCTCAACTTCTTCTCCAACCTTCACGATACCGCGCTCAATACGTCCGGTTGCCACAGTTCCACGCCCTGTGATGCTGAATACATCCTCGACGGGCATAAGGAAAGGCTTGTTGATGGGTCTCTCGGGCACGGGAATATAGTTGTCCAGTGCATTACAAAGATCCATTATAGCCTTAACATCCGGATTTTCGGTGTCGGTTGGGTCTGCATTCAGTGCATTCAATGCCGAGCCTGCAATGACGGGTATATCGTCGCCGGGGAACTCGTATGTTGAAAGAAGATCCCTGATTTCCAACTCAACCAATTCGATAAGTTCAGGGTCATCAACCATATCGGTCTTATTAAGGAAGACCACGATTGAAGGCACATTTACCTGACGGGCAAGCAGGATATGCTCACGGGTCTGGGGCATTGGACCGTCAGCGGCCGATACCACCAGTACCGCACCGTCCATCTGAGCGGCTCCGGTAATCATATTTTTAATATAGTCAGCATGCCCGGGACAGTCCACATGGGCATAGTGCCTATTATCAGTCTCATACTCTGCGTGATAAATCTGAATTGTGATTCCTCGTTCTTTTTCCTCGGGCGCCTTGTCAATCTCATCGACAGTCAATGTCTCGGCCTGGCCTTTGACTGCAAGCAGACGAAGCATTGCTGCTGTCAGGGTGGTCTTGCCATGGTCAACATGCCCAATGGTTCCCACATTTACGTGGGGCTTAGTTCTTTCAAACTTTTTCTTAGCCATATTCTCCTCCTCTTGTTTCTTTCGTACAATATTTGAATATTTTCCGGGAGACACCACTCCCAATTCCAATCCTCTGTGCAAGAAGGTCTCAGCGCGCTCGGTAGGACTCGAACCTACAGCCTTGAGCTTAGGAGTCTCCTGCTCTATCCTATTGAGCTACGAGCGCCGCTTCTTATCATTATAAAAAAGACCTCTCCAGGAGGTTTGACCAAAAGCTGGGAAGCAGGATCGAACTGCTGACCTCGTCCTTACCAAGGACGTGCTCTACCTACTGAGCTATCCCAGCATGCTTTGGAAAGCGGGAGACGAGATTCGAACTCGCGACCCCCAGCTTGGAAGGCTAGTGCTCTAGCCAGCTGAGCTACTCCCGCATGCTTCTTAGGATAAGATATCTCTCCCGGATTACCCCTGAAAGTTGTAACTATACACTGCCTCTCCCACAGTGGGAGGACTGAATAGTTTCGAAGATAAGCACATATACATTAGTAAAATGCGATATCTTTTTTATGGGAAACCTTTATTGTGGAAATCTCACTTGCCTGAGAGTCAAACCCTCAAACCCTGTAACCTCATGGTTTTCTTCATTGAAATTTCATTTTTAAAATCTCTTTTAAGACCCCTGCTAATTCCCTACATTAAAAATCCCCCACAAGGGGTATAAAGCTCTACTATAATACTCCATTTAAAAGGGCTTGTCAAGAGTTTTTCGGGAAAAATAGAGGGTGATTTTTGGCATCTCAATTCCTTCTACTCCCAACATTTACTTCATCTTCTGACATTTCCCCTTTCTTGCTTCCTGCTCTTTTTATCTGATTTTTCCATGTCTCCATTAGCAATAGTGGCCTTGGCGCAGATGAAGCAGGAAAGTTAATGCTTGGGGATAAACAATATATTAGTTTAATGTGAAATAAATTACAAGTAGGGGTATATGAAGCCTGAACAAAAAGCAAGGGAAAAAATCGATAATAAGCTTACTGATGCAGGATGGTCAGTTCAGGATTATTCCGAGGTTAATCTCAGTAAATCCCTTGGTGTCGCTGTCCGTGAATTTCCATTGAATACAGGTTTTGCAGACTATCTGCTTTTTATAGGCAAAAAAGCGGTCGGGGTTATTGAAGCGAAATCTGAAGGAACGACTTTAAGCGGGGTGACGGCACAGTCAGGGAAATATCTATTCGGATTACCAAAAAACATTCCATGCATAGGCAAGCTCCTCCCATTTGCTTATGAAAGCACGGGGGCGGAAACATTCTTCAGAGATGAAAGAGATCCTTTCACACAATCAAGAAGAGTTTTTTCGTTCCATAAGCCCGAGACTCTTCTGGAATGGACTAATCAGGGAGACACTTTGAGAGCTAGACTCAGGCAAATTCCTCTCTTGAATACCACCGGCTTGAGGAAATGCCAGGTGGAGGCTGTAACAAATCTGGAAAAATCCTTCAGGAATAACCTGCCTCGCTCCTTAATACAGATGGCTACAGGAAGCGGCAAGACTTACACCGCGGTGAGCTTTGCATACAGGTTGATTAAATTCGCAAAAGCCAGGAGGATTCTTTTTCTGGTTGACCGGGGAAACCTGGGACGCCAGACGGAAAAAGAATTCCAGCAATATATCACACCAGACGACGGAAGAAAATTTACAGAGTTATATAATATTCAAAGGCTCAAATCAAATTACCTGGATCCTATTAGCAAGGTTTCCATAGCAACGATCCAAAGGGTATATTCGATGCTGAGAGGAGATGAACTCGACCCGGAAAACGAAGAGCAATCTCTTTTTTATTCGCCCCCTTTGTATGAGGAAAGATCCAGAGATGTTGTCTATAACAGGAACATCCCCATAGAAACATTCGATTTCATTGTTACCGACGAATGCCACAGATCAATATACAACCTATGGAGGCAGGTTCTGGAATACTTTGACGCCTTCATTATCGGACTTACCGCCACGCCCTCGAAACAGACCCTTGGCTTTTTCCATAAAAACCTGGTTACGGAATACTCCCACGAAAGGGCTGTTGCCGATGGGGTAAATGTGGGATATGAGGTTTACAGAATTAAAACAAAGATCACAGAAAACGGAAGCGAGGTCGAAAAGGGACATTATATAGACAAGCGGGACAGGCTCACACGTAAACGGCGGTGGGAGCAGTTAGACGAGGACCTTGTATATGGCTCAAAGCAATTAGACAGGAATGTAGTGGCGGAAGATCAGATCAGAACAATCATAAGGAATTTCAGAGATGACCTCTTCACCAAGATTTTCCCCGGCAGAGTTGAAGTACCCAAAACGCTCATATTTGCCAAAGACGACTCCCACGCGGAGGACATTGTCCATATTGTCCGGGAGGAATTCGCAAGAGGAAATGAATTCTGCAAGAAGATTACATATAGATCAACCGAGAAGACCGAGGATCTGATACAGGCTTTCCGTAATTCATACAACCCTAGAATTGTTGTAACCGTTGATATGATTTCCACCGGGACTGATATAAAACCCCTTGAATGCCTCATATTTATGAGGGATGTTAAATCCAGAGTATATTTCGAACAAATGAAAGGGAGAGGCTCCAGGGTTATTGATCCTGATGAACTGCAAAGGGTGAATCCCGACAGCAGGCATAAGACTCATTTTGTAATTGTTGATGCCGTCGGAGTGTGTGAATCGGACAAGACAGATTCAAGACCACTGGAGAGAAAAAAAAGTGTGCCGTTTAAAAATCTTCTGCAGTCCGTAGCACTGGGAAACAGGGAGGATGATGTAATTACCTCGTTGGCGGGAAGACTTGCCAGGCTTGATCAGACTTTGACCCAAAAGCAAAAAGAGGAAATCGGGAAAGAGGCGGGAGGAGCATCAATAAACGACATTGCGAACAGACTTATTGACTCGATTGACCAGGACATAAAGCTAACAAAGGCGGAGGAAATGTTTGATGTGAAAGACCCGACAGATGAGCAGGTGGAAAAAGCCGCTGAAATGTTAAAAGAGGAAGCATGTGAACCGTTTTATAATCCTGATTTAAGAAATATCATTCTCGATATGAAAAGAAAAAACGATCAGACGATTGACATTGTAAGTATAGATGAAGTCATTTTCTCCGGATATGATGAACAGGCGAAAGAGAAAGCTCAGAATATTATTGATACATTCAGGAAATATATTGAGGACAACAGGGATTACCTTACGGCATTGTCCGTAATATACGACATGCCATATCAGAGAAGACATCTTACATACAAACAGATAAAGGAGCTTGCCGATTCAATCGGGAAACCTCCCTACAACCTGAAAATACCCGCCCTGTGGCAAGCTTACGAACACCTGGAAAAGGCACGGAAGCGGGGAGCAGGGGCTGACGTGCTACTGACCGATATTGTTACCCTCATCCGTTATGCCTCCGGCTTGATGAATGAATTGAAACATTTCCCCGAAGTGGTGGAAGAGCGATTTTTGAAATGGATTGAAGATCAGGAAAAAGCAGGAAAAAAGTTCACCGACGAACAAAAAGAATGGCTTGTAATGATCAAGAATTATATTGCTACCTCGATGAGTTTTGAAGCTTCGGATTTCGAGAATTCTCCGTTTACCGAAAGAGGCGGTTCATATAAAGCAGTGGAGTTGTTTGGGAAAGAGAATGTTTTGGAGATTATTGAGGAGTTGAATGGGGTTTTGGCGGCGTGATAGATGAAATTGTCGTTCCAAAGAGTTGGATAATAGCTATTTTTAGAGATATTTTAACTCTTAATTATGGAAAGGGACTGAGAAAAGATAAGAGAGATGATAAAGGAGATTTCGCTGTCTTTGGTTCAAGCGGTGTTGTTGGTTATCATAGCAATTGCCTATTGAATCATCCTTGTCTGATTATTGGAAGGAAAGGCTCAATTGGTAAAATATTCAAGTCAATTACTCCTTGCTGGCCTATTGATACAACATATTATTTAACTCCACCAAAGCAAATAGATTTAGATTTCTTGTTCCATTTGTTTAACTCTCTAGGTTTTGACCGTATGGATAAATCTACTGCAATTCCTGGATTAAATAGGGATGATGTATATAAAAGGACAATAATACTACCTCCCCTCAACGAGCAAAGACGCATTGTTGCCAAGATTGAGAAGTTATTTACGAAGCTTGACGCCGGGATGGATCTGCTGAAAGATTTGAAGGTGCAGGTGAAGCGATACCGTCAGGCAGTTTTGAAGTCGGCATTCACAGGCGAATTAACCAGGGAATGGAGGGAAGAACAACTCAAAGATCCAAACTCGCTACTGAATAAGGAACCGGCATCCAGTTTGGTAGTAAAGATAAGAAAAAAGCGTGAGGAGTTGGAAAAGAATCAAAAAATCAAAGTAAGGAAAGAAAAATTATTATCTCCAATAGATATATTGAAATTATCAAAGTTACCAGAATGCTGGAAGTGGGTACAAATTGGAGAAATATGTAAGGTGGTAAGTGGAAAGACTCCCAAAGGTATAAATAAGATAAATAATAATAATGGATTGCCCTTCTTCAAAGTTGCTGATATGAACAGAGCTGAGAACCGCATTTATATGAGGAAGGCGGGAATATATCTAAATGTAAGACAAATTAAAGAGTTGAAGCCAAAAGTTGTCAAGAGAAAGACAGTCATTTTTCCGAAAAGAGGAGGAGCAATAGCCACAAACAAAATCAGAATCATCAATAAGGACTCAGCCTTCGATTTAAATATTATGGGAGTATGTCCATTGATTTTTCCCGATAAATACTTTTTTTATCTGATTTCAAGTGTTAATCTAATTACATTATCTGATGGATCTAATGTTCCTCAAATTAATCATCACGATATAGAACCATTAGTGATCCCCTTTGCGCCATTGTCTGAGCAGAAAGTCATCATTGAAGAAATAGATAAACACTTTTCCATCGCCGACGAATTAGAGAAATTTATCGATCAATCAATAAAACAGGGAAAGAAGCTCCGGCAGAGCATTCTGAAAAAGGCGTTTGAGGGGAAGCTTGTTCCACAGGATCCAAATGACGAACCTGCTTCAGTTCTCCTGAAAAAAATCAAAGCGGAGAAGGCGAAAAGAGAAGCTGAAGAAAAATCAAGGCGAAAAAAAAGTAAGAGGAAATAAGGAGATTATATATCATGTCCGAGAAATCCACGCCCATTGTTCAAAGACTATGGAACTACTGCACCGTATTGAGAGACGATGGCGTAAGTTACGGCGACTATGTGGAGCAGTTGACATACCTTCTTTTTCTGAAAATGGCTGACGAACAGGCAAAAAATACCCTTGTAGAGCATAAAATCAGGATCCCCGACGGATACACATGGTCGGATCTCCAGGAAAAAGAAGGAGATGAATTGGAGGTTCATTACCGTCATACCCTGGAAAAACTGGCAAAAGAGCGCGGGATGTTGGGAGTTATATTTCGAAAATCACAAAACAGGATACAGGATCCCGCAAAATTGAAACGCCTTGTGGAGTTGATTAACGAGGAAAAATGGATGGCGATGGATGCCGATATAAAGGGGGACATATACGAGGGATTACTGGAAAAGAACGCTCAGGACATAAAAAGCGGCGCCGGGCAGTATTTTACACCCAGAACCCTTATCCGGGCAATGGTGGAAGTAATGAAGCCAAAAGCGGAGATGACAATATGCGATCCCGCCTGTGGAACCGGGGGATTTTTCCTCTCAGCTTATGATTACATATCAAAAAAATACAGGCTGGACAGAGATCAAAAAAAATTACTGAAAAACAGGACGCTTCATGGCATGGATATAGTTGATAATGTTGTTCGCCTATGTGTTATGAATCTCTTTCTTCATGGCATAGGATCCGACAGGGTTCCTGTAAAATGCGCCGACTCACTTCGGTCTCACCCCGGTGAATATTATGATATGATTCTCACCAACCCTCCCTTTGGCAAAAAAAGCAGTATCACCATAATAAACGGCGATGGAAAAGGCACGCGCCAGGCGGTAACTTATGAGCGCGACGACTTTTGGGCGACAACATCCAACAAACAGTTGAACTTCCTGCAACATGTAAGATCAATACTGAAGACAAGCGGGAGAGCGGCGATTGTTGTCCCCGACAATGTCCTTTTCGAGGGAGGAGCCGGGGAGACAATAAGAAGAAAACTTCTCTCCCAGTGTGATATTCATACATTACTCAGGCTTCCCACAGGAATTTTCTATGCTCAGGGAGTCAAGGCGAATGTGCTTTTCTTTGACAACCGTCCTGGTCAGGAGAAGCCCTGGACGGAAAATTTGTGGATATATGACCTCAGAACAAATATACATTTCACCCTCAAGACAAAACCGATGAAACATGAAGACCTTCGGGATTTCATTCAATGCTACAATCCCGACAACAGACATAACAGAAAAGAAACGGATAGATTCAAATGCTTCAGTTACGATGAACTCATTCAACGGGATAAGGTAAACCTTGATATTTTCTGGTTGAAAGATGAAAGCCTTGAAGATTCCGATAACCTGCCGGATCCCGTAGTGCTTGCATCCCAGATAGTCGATAATCTTGAATCGGCATTGGAGCAGTTCAGGGGGATTTGTGAGGAATTGGAAGGTGTTTGAGTTTTCATCATTTAACCGAGCCTGATCTAACTTTTCTTTATCATCTACTGGGAAACAACCGCCCACACAAAAGCTCCCTCATCCCTCACGTCCAAACCTCTCACATTGCCGCCGTGGTTCAGTATTTTGTTTATATAGTCAACTACATCGCAGGTTAATTCTTCTCCCGGTACTAATAGCGGGATTCCGGGGGGGTACGGAGTGATGATTTCAGCCGAGATTCTGCCCGGTGATTGGGACAGGGGAATCATTTCTTTGTCCCGGAAATATGCGTCACGGGGCGACAATTTCATTCCTGGTAAACTTGATGTATTTGGACCCTTGCAGGAGGGGTTTCCTAACCCCGAAATACTATCAATGGAATCCCTGAGTCTATCGACATCCCTGTCTGTTTCGAAGCCTGTAAATATAAACACGACATAATCAAGCGAGGACATTTCCGCTTCCACTCCATGGGTATGCTTTAATCTTTCTGCAACTTCGATTCCCGATATTCCGGTTTTCTCACGGTTCACGCTCAGGATAAGTTTTGTGGGATCTGTTCTGAAATCATTAATGGGGAAACTGTTGAAACAGTTAAAATTCTTTTGTGCTTCCCGATCCCCCACCTGAAGGTGGGGGTTATTCTCATGAGAATTGTAATGGGGGCTATCTTCAAGAGAATCGTAATGGGGGATAATGTTATGAGAATCAGAATTTTGTGCTTTGGACTTGAGACCGTCGAATGAAACAATTGAATTTTTCGCGTTGGATTCAAGCATTTCCGGCGTCTCCCTTATACCTTCTCTGCAAGAATCCGCCATCTCAATCGCCCGGGATAATATTTCCTCCCCTTTTTCCGCCATCATTACAACTGCGTTCTCGATTGACAGGTAATAGAGCAGATTCGGGCTCGTCGTTTCCACCATTCGCTTTGCCGACTCAACTTTATTGATATCAATCCTGTCATTGCATACATGCAAAATCGAAGTTCCACTCAATGACGCAAGAGTCTTGTGAACGCTCTGCACGACCATATCCGCTCCCGATTCAATGGCGGAGGGCGGCAGATCCCGGTGGAAAGGAAAATGCGCCTCCCAGGCTCCGTCAACGAGGAATAGTTTATCGTATTTTCGACATATTCGTGAGATTTCTTCAACATCGGCACATATACCGAGTCCTGTGGGCGAAGTAACATAGACCGCCTTGCAATCGGGATTTTCAATAATCGCCGTTTCAATGTCCTCAGGTGTCACATTGAGAGGAATCCAGTTTTCGTTAAATCTGCTTTGCACATATACAGGAATCGCTCCGGTCGTTATCATCGCTGAGACGGCGGATCGGTGCATATTCCTTCCTATTATTACTTTATCCCCGGGTTTCAATGTGGCCAAGAACATTATCTGAATCCCGGAGGTACTGCCGTTTACGAGGTAAAGGGATCGCCTTGTGCCATAAATTTTGGAGGCAAGATTTTCCGATTCGCGTATTTTGGCGGTGATGTCGGCTATGTCGTCGGCAATATCGGCACAAAAAGGATCAAACCCCGGAATTTCAAATATATCCCCCCATTTTCCCTTGTGTCCCGGCGTATGAAAC
Organism: Vulcanimicrobiota bacterium; assembly: GCA_021107945.1. Taxonomy (GTDB): domain Bacteria; phylum Vulcanimicrobiota; class JAJTBE01; order JAJTBE01; family JAJTBE01; genus JAIORV01. Next base: position 22,139 of record JAIORV010000079.1, read on the forward strand.
GGCGAAGGATCAGCTTTTAGATAAGATTCCAAATATAAGAGAAGCGGTCTTTTCATTTCTTGTACATATCACCCCTTTTAAATTAGGGACAGACACCTATTTATTTCTATTCTTCCTCTTCACCGGTCTTCCCGCGGAAAACTAGGGACAGACACCTATTTATTTCTATTTTTTCCCCTTCGCCGGTCTTCCTACGAGCCTCGGTCCAATATCGCGATCCAGCATTTTCTCCAACCTTGCTATCAAGGATTTACTCCCCGCAGGACGCCCTTTCCAGGTGCATGCGCGAATATTGCTGATGGTTTCCTTATTCTCCGTCTCAGAAAGATATTCCCTCCAATCGGGGATCTGGAGGAGCAGGGAAAGATTGCCGGTTAAAACGGGATTATCCAACCCCCCGATATGACTCGCCGCGCTCGACCACGGATAATTTTCTGCCTTGTCTGTCAAACCGGCGCGAACTGGATTATTCTCCACATATCTCACCGCAGTATAAAGGTGAGTCTCGTCCAGGCAACAGGAGTAAAAACGACCCTGCCAGAGATGTCCTGTTTGATTCTTTTTCCGGTTGAAATACATGGAATAACGGGCGTGAGCGCATCTGAAAGTCTTCGATAACGAGTCGGAATAAAGGGGCACGGCGATAAAGTGTACGTGATTGTACATCAGGCAGTAAGCCCATATCTTGAGCCCGTATCTATCGCTGTATTCCTTGATTAATGAAAGATACTTTCGCTTGTCCCTTTCATCCTCAAAGACTTCCTGCCGGTAATTCCCCCGCTGTGTAATATGGTGGGGAAATCCTGGCGCTACAATCCTCGCAACTCTTGCCATAATAGAGATATTTTATCAAAAAGACCATTTTTTGTCAATTAAAATAGGTGTCTGTCCCTAGTTTATGAGATGAAGAACCGCTGGACGGGCTTCCGGGTGTAAATAGGTGTCTGTCCCTAATTAAATGTCCTGTTTGAAGGATCTATTGCCCGGGACAAGAAACACTTGAACCATGGAAAACGATGATGATATTGGTAAAACGAACGAAAACAAAGAAACGGATGAAGAATCTATACGGGAATCGCCGGATAAGCCTATAGATGCATCACCGGATGAATCGCCTCCGGACGGTGTCGGCGGGCGGTTTTCTAACATATTTTCTGAATATGCAAGGATAATTAAAATAAAAAACGTATGGATAATGGGGCTTTCTCTTTTCTTGCTCATTACATTTGTCTCATCATGGCTTTTTTTGCTTCCCCTTTTTCTCAGGAATCTTGGTGCGTTAAAGGAAGAGATTGGCACTGCGTATCTTTTCTTTGTGCTTGCCTTTTCGGTTTTCCAGATTCCGGGGGGCTACATCGCCGACAAGATCGGACGAAAGAAAATCATTGCATATCCCACGCTAATCCTTCCGCCGATTTATATCGCCGCGGGTCTCGTTGACAACTGGGTAATTGTTATGGCATTCCTCACCCTGGGTAATCTTATACAGGGAATCCAGATTCCTGCGCTATATTCTCTCATGGCGGAATCTGTGGATGAGGACGACAGGGGGCTTGGTTTTTCCATTCTGGAGATATCGCTTGCACTTGGATTCACGGCCGGGCCGTTGATGGGATTCTTTATATTAAGAAATCCCGGTATGCTGGAAGAAATTGTCGGTAAATATTTACCGGGCGGAAACCCGATTCAATTAATGATGATTATGACCGGCATCATATTGATTCCCTGCGCTTTGCTCAGGCTTTTTGGACTGAAGGACTCTGCAAAACACGAGGATTTTAAAGTTAATATCGGCCAGGTGCTAAAGGCGTTTGACAGCAACCTGATCCTTCTGCTGATTTCATTTATTTTCTATGGTCTTATGGTTGACATGACATTTTACGGTCCCTTTATCCCTCTGTATGCAAAGGATTATATAAAGATATCCGAGTCCTCAATCCAGATGATGTTTGCCTTGGGGGGTTTCTTTGCGGTTTTTTTCAACATCATAAGCGGGAAGTTAACAAAAATGATGGGATCCAGGAAGGCAATGATAGTGGGAGTGCTGGGACATTCACTTCTGTTTATCCCCTGGCTTTTCGCGGGAAACCTGTTTGAAGCGGCGGCTTTGTATATTCCTACATATATATTCCTTCAGTTGTCATATATATCGCATGATACAATTATGAGCGATCTGACGGACATCAGGACAAGGTCAACCGTTATAGGCGTTTTCTTTATGGTCCCCGGGATTATCGCATCATTCTCGCCTCAAATAGGAGCGCAAATGAGCAATTATTTCGGACCTGCCACACCCTTTGTCATCGCGATAATATTTGCAGTCCTGACGGTTGTATATCTCTTGATGATAAAATCGGATAGGATTTAACATAATTTTAACAATAACGAATATTTTACATGTTGACTAATAAGAGATATCGGTGATATTATTATTGTAGGAGATTTCTATGTTTTTTTTAGATAGATAAATTGGATTTCAGGGACGCGAAAACCGGAAAATATGCTTGTCCCATCGTATTCGTATGTATGGAACAATAAATTTGGGAGGACAATATGATCAACCGAGTCACTCCGGGAAGTTTTTCAGCTTCCATGAGAACAAGCAATAAATTCACTCCCACCGATGATGTAGCGGTAAGGCATGAGGCAGATACAGGAAAGGGAACCGGTAGTGCCATATACGACAATTTCGGTTTCAGTAATTTTACTCCCGAAGACCTTACATCCGATGGAAAAGTCCCGATAATCATTGCCGGGAAGAGCAAGAGATCTCTGAAAAGGTTGAAGGGAAAGCTGGCAAAGAAATTTGATATTGATCAGGTCAAATTCAAAGAAGACCTTCCTCTTGTTGATGGAATTAAAATGGAGATCGATCCCTACAATTTCAGGCAGGTAATGAAAGCCCTCCCAAAGGGCACACAGGTTGTTCTGGACAGCAAGATCAAGTATCCAAAGCCCGAACAATTAAAACCCAAGATTCCCGGACCTGAGAAAGAAAGTCGGCCGGCACTTGATATTGCCAACTCAACCCTGGGAATCAACCGCCTCTGGGAAATGGGTTATACCGGAAAAGGCGTTGGGATATGTGTTATAGACTCGGGACTTCATCCTCACAAGGATTTCGAGGGAAGGATAAAAGCTTTTGTGGATATCCATGACGGCAAGGAAACCCCCCATGATCCTTATGGACATGGAACCCATGTAACCAGTGTGGCCGCGGGATCAGGAGCGGAATCTGCCGGAAAATACAAGGGCGTCGCTCCCGATGCCGATATTGTTGCCATTCGTATCACATCGGTATCCGAGGCGATAAAGGGCATCCAGTGGGCAATTGAAAACAAGGATAAGTTCAATATAGATGTAATCAACATGTCTCTTGGAGATTTCCCGATTAAATCATACAAGACTGACCCCTGGGCACAGGCGGCGGAAAAAGCCTGGGACGCGGGGATGTTAGTTGTCGTAGCGGCGGGAAATGAGGGACCCGGCGAGGGTACAATCAGCACTCCGGGAATCGCCCCCAAGGTTATCACTGTGGGAGCGATTGATGATCAAAACACACCGGAGCGCGGGGACGATGAGATTGCAGAGTTCTCATCAAGGGGACCCACTTCACCGGACGGCTTAACGAAACCTGATATTGTAGCTCCCGGCGTCGAGATATTCGGAGCACTTTCCCCGGACTCGACCCTGGACACTCCCGACCTTCCACATGTGGGTAAGAAATATATCGGAATATCAGGTTCTTCAATGGCAACTCCCCTGGTGTCGGGACTGGGAGCGTTATTAATACAAGCAAACCCCGACCTGTCAAATGAGGATATTAAACGGATTCTAATGGATACTGCCGAGAATTATATCCCGGGAGCAAAACCAGAAGACCAGGGCGTGGGACTAATAGACCCGATAGAAGCTTTGCAGGTTGCACTTTTAAGGAAAGATCCCAAAAATCTGCCAATGGTTATTAAAAAGGAAAATAACCTGCCAATGCTTATTGCCGATAATGTTATCGATAAGAAAAGCAATAAATAGGGGTAAGGTTTTACAAAATAGATTCGGTGGGGCTGTACAACACGTCATCCTGAACTTGTTTCAGGATCCAAAAAATGGCTTGAACATTAGATCCTGAAGCGAGTTCAGTATGACCAAGTCCACTTTTTAGACAGCCCCCTGTTTTTTAGGAAAATGAAGATAACGGGCTGAAAAATACTCATTTAAACTCAATAAATAACAACAGAGGTATAGGATAATATGGATAATAAAATCGGATCAGTCGGAAGATTCCCGGCAAGAATAGCGCCGGCAAAAAAAATGGAAGCAAGGAAAGAATCGGGTGTAAAAGCCGGGGAAGAGATCGAGATTAAAGATAAGGTTCAAATCCGGGGGGGAAAAGAAAAAAGAAGTGCAGACAAAACGAAATCTGCCCCCGAGATTACCAATCAAGTCGCTTACAATGCTCTGGAAGTGGTAAAATCGCAGTTATATAAGGGTATGAGGAATGTCGGCGATTCGGAAAATCACATGAACCGTTCCAATAATGAAATTCAGGATGCCTCCAGGGATTTGAAGCGGACAGATTATCCTATCCTCAAGGTCGAGAGAGATGACGAACATTCGGATGTAAGTCGTGAGGGTTATGAGATTGCTTCTTACCTGAAGTCCGCGGATAGCAATTTGAGCTCCGGCAAATCCCAGGAGAACTCGGCAGAGCAGAATATGGACTCCTTGAAGAGAGAACTGTCAAGTGTGTATTATCAGCTTTATGACATAAAGAATTCTCTCGTAAAACCTGACGAGCAGGTGGCGGTGAGTCTGGTGCAAAGAGCTATAGACCTGACAAGACAATCGTATGACGAGTGCACCAAAGCCGACAGAAGCATAATTCTTGCCGGCAGGGAGATTGTCCAGGGAATGGACAAGTTAAACCAGACGGACAAATACATCAGGGATGTCAAATCGGACAAGGAAGGAAAAGATGTGAGTGATGCAGGCAACCGGTTGTCATATTTGGTGGATCGGACACAGTGGGATATAAGAGACACCGAGAAGGAAATCAGAAATTCACAGACAGGACTGGTCAGAACGAAACAGTCGATTGGCAGCGTCATAGGATTTGTTACCAACGCACAAGCATTGTTGATAAATAAAAAGAAGAAATAAACGAAAAAGCTCTTACTAATAATTCTGAAGAATGTGATTCTGAATGAATCTCATGAGATTATCCCCCAGCTTTAGCTGGGGGTAAGAGAGGAATCCCACCCCAAGGTTCTCTCAAACCTAAAGCCACTTCAGTGGCTTCCCCTGTTGTTTAGTTTATAAAACACCACAGTGTAAAAATCAATCCATATTCAGAATCTTATCGGGATCATCTTTGATCAATTTCAAGAGTGACTCCCATACAATTCCCATAGGAACCACAACTGTAAGATCCGAGCTTGGATAGAAATAATACTCGGTAATCTCCTCTTTATTCTCTGCTTTTCTTATTATTTTTTGCCTCGGCTCATGATAATAGCCCGAGATGATTCCTATCCCGGATCCTGTTTCTTTAACAAAAACAACTCCACCGCTCATCCCCTTGTTTGCCATGGAATCTATGATGTAATATGGAGGCAGGTCATTCCCGTCAACAAAATATTTCCCGGCGACAATACCGCTTTTGGTTATATATATATACCTTCTTTTTCTGCCCCTGATTATCATTAGCCTGTGTCCCACCATAACGCAATCCGTGCCGGTGGGTACACTGCCCGTGTTTATTTTCTTCAGGAACTGGATGTTTAAAACCTTTTTTTCATCATCTTCCCCGGAAATTACCATATTCTCGGGAATCTTCACAATGGAAAAATCATACTTCTTATCCGTATATAAGATTGATTCAGATGTTATCCACCCCTCAATCTGATTCCATTCTTTATCCCTGATCGCAATCGAAGCTTTCATTGATTCCGGAGAATCTTCCATTTTTTTTACGACATGGGCGGCTGTCACCAGGAAATGAACCGGTTTCTTCTTTATGTTGAACTTGATGATAACACCGGACCCAAAACTGCGGAATTTACCATTGTCATAAATCTCAATTAACGAAATGCAACCCCTGTTTCCAAGGAAAATATCCCCGGGTTTTCGTGTTGTTTCTTGTGGGGTAGGCTTCACTTTCTCCGGCTCTTCAGCCTCCTGTGCATATGCGGGAAATGAAAGAAGAAGAAATAATATGAAAATGTATGTGAAATATTTATAAATTTTCATGAAAATTAACCTTTCTGATTGTAAACTATATAAAAAGTGTTTCATCCACGCCCCCTGATTACGAAGCGGGTTTCCTCCTTGTTAAGTCGCTGAAGCGGCTTAAGGGGAGGTAGCTTTACATCAAGCCGCTTCAGCGGCTTAAAACTGAGAACTTTCTTTTAAGAAGGGTCCCACAAAGAAATACAACTGGCATTTTGGGCCAAATACTTCTGATATAAAAAATATCAATATGAATTTTCCACATCGATTTCTTTTTTCTATTTCAGGAAAATAAGCCCTTTTTTGTGTATAGAACTACCCTCTGCATTTTTGATGGAGAGGATACCGGGGTTAATAGCTTTCTTCCGTATGATATGCGTTATTGAAAAAACCTTATCAAATCTTAGGTGAGAAAAACATTTCATATATCCCGATACATGTCTGAATGAGCTTGTATAGTATAATAATCATGCCCCCGGAGCTGATGCTTATCACGCTGAAGATGCCAACCTTATTATTATCCGGGTTTTCTGTATATTTTGATATTCTTCTTTCGCTGAAGAAAGCTGAACCCACAAAAATACAGTAAAATACCATAAGTAGAAATCCAAAATTTAAAAGGAAGCTTCCCTTTGTTAATCTGGGGGGAAAAGGGGGGAGGTTCTTGAAAATGGCTATCATGGAATATTATCTCGACCCATATATTGTTTTAAATGAAGTGTTTGGTTATGCTGATTTCCGGGGAGATCAGTCAAATATAATCAGTCATATTGTCAGCGGCGGTGACGCTTTTGTGCTTATGCCTACCGGCGGAGGGAAATCCTTGTGTTACCAGATACCTGCAATCATCCGCTCCGGGGTGGGTATTGTTATTTCCCCTCTTATTGCCCTGATGCATGACCAGGTAAGGGCGTTGCACCAGCTCGGTGTGCGTGCCGCTTTTCTAAATTCCACCCTCAGTTTTGAAGATGCAATGTATGTAGAAAAACAGATGCTTAATAATGAGCTTGATCTTATCTACATCGCCCCGGAAAGGCTTTTGAATGAGCGAACTCTCAGACTTCTTGATAAATGCAGCCCGGCACTTTTTGCGATTGATGAAGCACATTGCGTTTCCCAATGGGGGCATGATTTCAGGGAGGAATACCTGAAATTATCCACTCTTCACGAACGTTATCCGACTATTCCGAGAATAGCGCTGACAGCCACAGCCGACAGCACTACCAGAAAGGAAATTGTCGAGCGTCTTAACCTGTCCAATGCCAGGACGTTTATCGCAGGATTTGATCGCCCCAATATACAGTACCATATTGTTTGCAAGAAGAACTCACTCCAACAGCTATTGAAGTTTTTGGAGACTGAACACCCTGATGACTCCGGAATTGTCTATTGCCTATCCAGAAAGAAAACCGAGAAAGTCGCACAATTTTTGGTTGAGCACGGAATGAATGCTCTGCCATATCATGCCGGAATGGATGCACAGGAGCGAAAATGCAACCAGGAAAAGTTTCTCAGGGAGGAAAGCGTCATTATTGTCGCAACAATTGCGTTTGGGATGGGGATAGACAAACCCAATGTAAGGTTTGTGGTTCATCTGGACCTGCCAAAGAGTATTGAAGCATACTACCAGGAAACCGGGCGTTCCGGCAGAGACGGCTTACCCGCAAATGCTTTTATGACCTATGGATTGTCAGATGTTGTTATGCTCAAACAATTCATTGAACAATCAGATGCCGATGAGCAGCATAAATTTATTAAGCGTACAAAACTCAATGCACTTTTAGGTTTGTGTGAGACCACAGCTTGCCGGCGCAAGGTTATGCTTTCATATTTTGGAGAGGATCTTCCGGACAGATGCGGCAATTGTGACACATGCCTGAAACCGGTCGAGGACTGGGACGGAACACTGGCAGCGAAGAAGGCGCTATTTTGTGTTTACCAGACTGAGCAGCGCTTTGGGGCAGTCTATCTGGCAGACGTTTTGACCGGCAGTACCAATAAACGTATCGGTCAGTTCGGACACGATAACCTGAAAGCTTTTGGCGGCGGCAAGGAACTGAGGGCTGAAGAATGGCTGTCTGTATTTCGGCAGATTGTTGCTATGGGCTTGCTGAGTGTTGATATTGAATATGGCTCGCTAAAACTGACAGCCGCCAGTCGAAATGTGATGAAAGGCAAACAGGAAGTACGGTTGAGAAAAGACCCGAAACCTGAAAAACAAAAGAGACAAAAGAAACAAAAGAAAAAAATTACAGGCTCCGTCCAGGGCGGTCTTCTCTTTGAAAAATTACGGGAAATTCGCCTGGGTTTAGCAAAAGAAGCGGACGTCCCTGCATTTGTAATTTTCCATGACAGCTCTCTAGGAGAGATGGCAGAAATTTGCCCCATAACAACAGAAGAATTCGCAGGTATAACAGGCGTGGGTAAACGCAAACTGGAAAAATACGGTAAAATCTTCATCAAAGCAATCCGTCAGTTCTGCCGGGAAAATAAAACATCGGGAATAAAAGCGGTTCACGCTTAATTGCTTAATGCTTGAATCTATATCATATTTGACATTTTCAGAGAAGGAGAATTTCTATGAAATCAAATCGAAAAATTAATTTATTAAAACTCATTTCACTATTTATCATCCTGCTCTTCCTGACTATATACATCAGTGCATGCAGTAATGGTGACTCATCTTCATCTGATGATTCGCAGGTCCTATACACACTCCCGCAGGATCATCGTTTCCACTATGACGAAAAATATCAGAACACAAACTACATGGAATGGCTCTATTTCACAGGCATTGTAAACGATACAGTAAGCAATAATCTCTATGGATACCAGGTGAATATTTTTATGGTATATTCCGAGGAAATCGGTGATTTTGGTTATAAAACCGATATCGCGATTTCCGATGTTTCGGGAGATAAATACTATTTCAACAGTTTTATCACATTGAACGATCCGACCTTGACAACCGAGAACGGTGAAACTATATGGACATATAGCGACGATGGAATTTATATCAGGCACAACGAGACATCGGATATATGGGAGGTTTCCACAAACAGTCAACAAACAGGCGAAAATGGATTTCAGATCGATGTAACCCTGACCAACACCAGGAAAAACTATCTTCCCGAGACCATTAACGGAATTATTGATATGGGAGAATGCAGTCTGGGCAATATTGATAATATGCTCGGGCTATCATACTATTACACCCACCCTTGCATGACGACCACCGGTCAGTTACAAATAGGCAGTAGTTCCATAGATATAAAAGGAAGTACCTGGTTTGATCATCAGTGGGGAAATTTCCAACAGTGTCCGTCAAACTGGGATTGGTTCTCACTTCGATTCGACGACGGCTCGGAGTTGATGCTGTTTAACTTCAATAAAGAGGGAGACAACGAGGAGCCTGTACCTGAAAAGAGAGTAGCCACATATTTCGCAAGCGACGGCAGTGTTAAATACTGGAACGGGGCATCGGCGTTCAGTCTGACACCGATGAGAGATTATCTGTCCCCCTCGGTCAACAAAACATTCCGCATAGAGTGGCTTCTCGAAACCCCCGTAGGCGATTTCTATGTAAAACCCTATATTGACGAGCAAGTCGCCATTGATGAAGAGGATCCATATTACGAGGGAATAATGGAAGTACGAAGCGGCAGTGCCGACGGTCCTGTTGTGGGTAAGGGATACCTGGAGACGTCGTTTTCGAACTAGCTATTCACCGCAGAGCACGCGGAGAGCGCAGAGATTTGGGGGAATTAATCATTGATGCCATATTTGAGCAGAAGCCAGTCTCCTGACCAGCCCTGAAACGCTATTAAATCGGGATTGAATACACGCAAAAAAAAGATAGGAGGAAGTTATGTCTGTTTTTGAAGAGAGCAGAGAACTTTCCAGAAAAAATGAAGCTCTGAAACAAATTTCTAATATCTGCATAAATTTTTATCCTCTTGTAATTAATAAAACCTTTAATCAAATACCTAGTGGGCTAGAATTTAATAAATTAAGCATACACGTTGAGAAATATTTATCTTTTCTTGAAGAAGATATGCAAGAAGACATTAAGAATTCTATTGAAATTTACATTAAAGAAATAGAACCTATTGAACTTCCAATATATGAAGTTTATAAGAAAGTCAAACCGTATATCAATATTATGAAAAATAAAATTGACGATTATTATCAGAATATAAAGGCAAAACTCGCTGACATCCCTGGTTCAATTGAAAAAATAAAAGGATGTTTAATGGGTCGTTTGGATTTAGGTGAATTTGAATTTGCAGAAGATTTCGAAGCATCTTGTATTCTCAAAGATATAGTCTCAGAAAACACAATTAATTCTGAAGTGGCTCACTGGAAAGATGAAATACGAAGAAATGAAAATAGTGGTCTAAAAGCAGCAACTCATTTTAAAGAACAAACTAATACTCAAACATCAGTTGCAGAAATAAAACAAAATTTATTTAATAGTATAATTTTTTGGAATAGTGCTGATTTTAATGAAGATTCTGACCATATAGCTCGATACCGTTTTTTAGAAACTTTTAGCATTGGGGAATTTCCAGAAATAAAGGCTGAAATCGAAATATATTTCAAAGCCGCATTATTCTGTGAACCTGATGACATAAAAATACGACCTTTAGCAATTATTTTATGGGAAATATCAAGAAGTAACGAACTTAGTTTAAAATTGCAACATGCAATTAACGATGCTTTATTGTGTATTTGTAATAATCAAAACATTGAAGGTTGGTGGAGTGACTGGAACAGCCGAAATGAGCCGAATATTTTTTTGACTGCTATTTGTAGTAATGTATTATTAAAATTATCAAAAAGTAATACTCAAAGAGAGTTGGCCAAAAAAAGCATTTTATGGTTGTCAAATCAACAAAAACCAGGAGGATGTTGGAAAGAAGCAACCGGAGACCCCGAAGAGAAAAAATCAGAAGTTTTCACAACTTTATTAGCTTTAGAATCAATTAAATTAACAAGGCTTGATGGATATTACAGAACCATTAACTCGGGAGAAGAATGGTTGAAAAGTCAGTTGGATTTACCAGAAGGTCCTAATCTGTATTTAGGCTTTTCACGATTTTTCATAAAAGTGCTATTAGTTGAATATTTTAAAGATTTCTTAAAATATGATATTAAATCTTTTAGATATTTACCAATGGTAAAAGCTTTCATTAACCATAGTCAATATTTATCAACCCAAGACAATCAAGAATTCCACAAAATGGCTACTGTATTGACTTTCAATGCTGTTGAAATGTTTTTATACGAATGTCTTTCTCATCAATCAATAAATGTGAGTATCTTTGATAAAGGTAATACTATCGGTATGAGTCGAGCATTAATCAAGTTGCAGAATTATTTCCAAAATAATAAAATAAACGATCTGAAATATTTGCAGCAGGGACAATTAATTGAATTCAAAAATTCACTTGACCAGTTAAAAGTTAACCGTGATAATATAGTTCATAAAGGCAGTTCAATTGGAAAAGAAGATGCCATAAAATCTATTGGCGACTCAATTAGTTTTATTAATTTACAAAGTTATAGGATTTTTAATTTTGAAATATTCTAATATGTGAAATATGCTGATGGAATTTTTATTAGCTATTTTATTATTCCCGACAAGTGTCGCTGTGTTGCCATATTTATCTTTCTCGTTAACCGATGCGCCTTTTGGGATTAGTAGCTTCACCATTTCAACAAGCTCGTATGAAACCAGAAGATGTAGGGGTGTCTTGCTTTCTCCCTCTTTTTCGTTACTTATCCTCTGCGAACTCTGCGATCTTTGCGGTGAAAAAACACATCCGTTTTCCGTTTTCCATTATCGGGACGGGGACGTCCCTCCTACAGATTTGGGTGTCTGTTCAGTTTATTCTATTATTTTCCATTCACCCTCGATTTCCTTAACGGGATCCTTTAGAGGGCCGAGTATTGTTGACGAGAATCTTTTCCTGTCAAGAAGTTGTTTTGCGGTTTTGTTTACTTCTTCCAGTGTTGCTTCCTCTACCTTGTTAATAACTTCCTCTATGGGTATCATTCTGCCATGATAGAAATCGGAATTATTGAGTCTCATCATCCTGTTAGATGTTGATTCAAGCCCAAGGGAAATGCCGCCTTTTATATGCTCTTTCATGCGTATCATCTCTTTCTCGGTGATGCCGTTATCCCTCAGATCATCGAGAATATTGTTTGCGAGCTTGATCACTTCCGACAGGTTTTCCTTGCTGGTGCAGGCGTATATCCCGAACTGCGAGGCATCCTTATAGGAATTTGTGAATGTGGAGACCGTATATACAAGTCCTCTTCTTTCCCTTATTTCCTGGAAAAGCCTTGATGACATGGATCCGCCCAGAATGCCGTCCAGTATGAAGAACGGGAATTTCTGAGCCAAATTTTTCTGGGGAATTCCCTTTCCTCCCAGGCAAAGATATGTTTGCTCGCAGTCTTTATAGCGAAGTTTGTTTCTGGTATAAAATTCGGGCAATGTTTCATTTGTCGGTTTTGCAGTTCCTTTCATTTCACCGAAGTTCTTTTTAACAAGCTCAACGATATCCTCATGTTTGAAATGCCCTGCAGCGGCGAGTGTAATATTGTCCGGAGTATAAAAGTTTTTCAGGTACCTGATAAAATCATCTCTACCAAGGCCGGCCACGACTTCTCTTGATCCCAGAGTTGGACAGGCAAGGGCGTGATCATTCCAGAGTGTATGATTAAATTCCTCAAAAACAATGTCATCGGGCGAGTCTTCATACATCCTGATCTCTTCAAGTATGACTCCCCTCTCGCGTTCTATCTCTATTTTGTCAAAAAGCGAATTCAGAAACATATCGGACAGGAGATCAATGGAAAGTGCTATGTGCTTATCCATTACCTTGGTGTAATAGCAGGTCTGTTCTTTTTCTGTAAACGCGTTCAGATGCCCACCCACAGAGTCCATTGTCTCGGCGATATCGGTCGCCGTGAGAGTGGGAGTGCCCTTGAACATCATATGCTCTATGAAGTGGGACACACCTTTTATTTTTTTTGTTTCGTTTTTAGGTCCCGTATGAACCCATAGTCCGATTGTCGCTGACTTAAATTCATTTATTTCTTCAGTCAGAACCTTTATTCCGTTATCCAGTATAGTTCTATTGTACATTCATTATCTCCATTTCTCACTTTTTCAACATTTTCTCGGCCAATTTTCTTGTTTCTCCCGGAGGTTCCTCTCCGGAAATCATCCTCATTACTTCCCTTACTCTTTCCTTTCCTGATATAAGGGATACAACCGCCCTGGTTTTCTCTTCCCCCGTTATTTTTTCAATATTATAATGTGTATCTGCCATCGCCGCAATAACGGGAAGATGGGTTATACAAAGAATCTGCCTGTTTTTGGATATCTCCCTGAGCTTCCTTGCCACGACCTGCGCCGAGACGCCGCCCAATCCCATGTCGATTTCATCCAGAACAAGGGAAGAGTAGCCAAAGAAGCGGGACAAGACGTTTTTAAAAGCAAGCATCACCCGGGAGAGTTCTCCTCCCGACGCAATAAGTCGCAGGGGTTTCTCGGGTATTCCCGGATTGGGTTCGAACAGGAACTCAACATTATCAAAACCATAAGGGGTTATCGTGAAATTACCGTCCTCATCATTAGCGATTCCCTTATTGGATGATACATTCACCCTGAAACTTGCAGATTCCATTCCCAACGAGGAAAGCTCGTCACTCATCGTTTTTTCCAGGGTCCGAGCTATTTCCTTTCTCAAAACACTGAGTTGTCCGGATTTCTCAAGCCACTCCCGCCGAGCGTCTTCAAGCTCATTCTCCAGAGTGCAGATTGTTTCATTGCTCTTCTCAAGTTCAGCCAGCTTCTCCCTGGAGTTTTGCAAATATTTAAGAATGTCGTCTATGGTTACGCCGTATTTTCGTTTCAATCCCTCTATCTGATGGAGCCTGTGGTTGATATTGTCCAGCGTATCCTGGCTAAAATCAATCTCTTCTCCTTTTTCCCGGCACATAAAAGAAATTTCCTGAACCTGAGCAAGTATTGTTTCAAGATTGCCACTTTGCTCTTCCATATCGGGATCATAACCGGCCCACTGCATCAATTCACCGGATGCACTGTTGAGCTTATCTATCACACCGTTATCACCTGAGAGGTTTTCATAGATTTCAGCCGCTGACTCCGATATCCTGCCGGCATTTTCCAGGATAGTCTTTCGTTTTTCAAGGTCATTTTCTTCATTGGGATCGAGTTGGGCAGACTCAATTTCACTTGTCTGATATGAAATCCATTCAATCTCCCTGTTTCGCTCTCTCTCCATGTCCTTGAGGGATGAAATTTTCGAGGTCAATTCCCTGTAGTGTCCATGAAGATTCGCCAGTGATCTCAGTAATTCTTTTACATTTTCCCCTCCCGGCATATCCAGAACGACTCTCTGGTTATCGGGTTTCAGTAAGTAAAGGTTGTCTCTTTGTCCGTGAATATCCACAAGGGATTGGCCCACCGGGAGGTATAATTTCCAGGGAACCATCTGCCCGTTTATATGATAAATATTCCTTCCCGATGGATACATTTTCCTTGATAGAATAAGCTCATCGGAATCCTGTTCAATAATCCCGGCTGACCGCAGTTCTTCCATGACGCGGGGACATTTATCGCCAATCTCAAAGCGCGCTTGAACCCTTGCTGTGTTGTCAACAGAAATTTTTGCCCCGCTTATTCTTTCACCAAGAACAAAGTTGAGAGCGTCAACGAGAATGGATTTGCCGGCTCCGCTCTCTCCCGTTAACACATTAAAATGGGGATGGAAATGAAGCTCCGCTGCATCTATAATCGCGAAATTTTCAATTTTTATATCTGATATCATAATTACTCAAACCACTTGAGTTTTTCCCGGATAGTCCGATAGAATTTTTTGCCCAGATGCACAAACCGCGCAGAATGCTCTGATCGGGCAACTTCAATAATATCTCCGGGTAAAAGTGTGAAGATTGTATGGCCGTCAAGGCATACCAGAGAATTTCTGCCCGAGCGCTCCTTCACCTGGACAACTTCACCGGGCGCGATAACCAGCGGCCTTGTATAGAGGGTGTGGGGACATATTGCGGTTATAATTATACATTCCACGGAGGGATTGATTATGGGGCCTCCTGCGGACATGGAATATGCGGTGGAACCTGTGGGGGTCGATATTATCACTCCATCGGCGGAATATGAGCCTGTCGAGTTTCCACTTATGTTGAGTGAAAGTTTCAGGAGTCGAAGGTCTCCTCCATGGTGAATCACTACATCATTGAGGGCGGAGCCGCTAAAAACCGGCAGGCCGTCTCTGATCACGTGACAATCGAGCATCATGCGGTTTTCAATTGTAAAATCTCCCGCAAGAGTTCTGCCCAGAGCGCTCTCCCATTCACCCACGGAGACCTCGGTAAGGAATCCCAGTTGTCCCAGGTTAACTCCAAGCAGAGGTATGTCGGTTCCCGCAGTTATTTTACAGGCATGAAGAAGAGTGCCGTCCCCCCCGAGGCTTAGCATCAACTGCGCCGTATTTTTTATTTCACTTACCGGGGTTGAAAGATCCTCACGAGCGATAAGATCCGCCCTGCCTGATGGAACCATTACTTTGGCTGAATGCTCCCTCAGCCATTCTATTATCTGATGTGTCTCTTCGCCTGCTTTTCTCTTGGTTGACGGCATCACCGCCACAGATTTGATCTTATACTCGATTGCTATTCCTCCCATAAGGGAAAGGGGAAAGGGGACGTGGGAAATGGGATCTGGCCTTCGTTCTCCGTTCTCCGCAATCCGTTATCTATTATCAATTTCTACAAAATAATTTCTTGTTATTTGGGCGGCGGGACGCCGCCCCCACCATAATAACAATGCCGGTAGCTGCGGCGTCTCGCCGCAGTTCAAAAAGGATATTACTTATTAGAAACAGCTTATCTATTATCTATTATTTGTGTTCCACTTTTTCCCCAAGTCGCTCAAGCTCCCGGGCAATCTTTTTACGAAACAATTCATTCTTCAGGTTAACCGCAACTTTATAGCCTTTATTGAACTGCTTAATACTCTCGGACTTTCTTCGTTTTCGTTCGAGAACCAGCCCCAGGTTATAATGGGCGTTCAGATCCAGCGGATCAATTTCCAGGGTCTGCTTGTAAGCGTCAATGACGAGGTCGAGTTTGCCTGCCTTTGCATAAGCCACTCCGAGATTGTAATACACTTTCGGATCTCTGGGACTCAGGGCGATTGCCTTCTTATACTCCTCAATGGCTGCGTCAAGCTTGTTTGTGGCGGCATATGCAATTCCCAGGTTACTATGCGCCTCAATCAGGTTATTATTAAGTGAGATTGCCTTTTTCAGAGCTTTCATCGCAAGGTCAACCTTCCCTCGTCTGAAGTAGATAAGACCAAGCTTGCTGTATGAGACGGCATCCTTTGCATTTAGATCAACCGCCTGCTCATAAGCCTCCGCCGCCTTATCCAGTTTGCCCTTCTGAGTATATATAAGACCCAGATTTTGATAAGGTTGAGCCCAGAAAGGAGCGCATTCCTTTGCATGCAGGAATTCCTGAAGAGCGCTGTCATATTTGCCTTTCCGCAGATATACCTTTCCAAGTCCTTCATGTGCCACCGCGAAATCGGGACTCAGGGCAAGTGCCTTCTTCTGGTTATTAAGCGAGAGATCCCATTTGCCCATCTTGAAATAAACATTACCCATAAGTGAATATACTTCCGGGGATGTGGTTATATTCAAAGCCTTCTCGAAAGCCATTATGGCCAGGCCGTAATCCTTTCTGTCCGTGTAGGCCTTGCCTGTTTGAATTTGAAGGTCGAGATCGTTTGGATCCAAATCCAGGGCAATCTGGAATTGTTCAATAGCCAATTCCATCTCACCGATTTTCTGGTAAAGTATGCCGAGTTCTTTTTGGCAAGTTGAGTAGGTGGGATATTCCTTCAGTATTTTCTGGAATTCCGCCCGTGCGATATCCACTTCTCCAAGTTCGCTCATACATTTCGATCTGGCAAATCTGAGCTTCAGATCGGGTTTCTCACTGGCTTCAAATGCCTCCTGAAATTCCTGAAAGGCGAGCTCAAGTTTTTCCTGTTTCATAAATAACAAACCAAGCTGGTATCGTACTTCCGACTCATTATAGAATGGTGTAGCTTTTTTAAACTGAATCTCGGCATTATCATAATCGCCAAGCTCCATCCAGGTTATACCCAATAAGTACCACAGGTCAACTGCGGGGCAGCGATACTCCTCGGCTTTTGTGAATGATTTAACAGCTTTTTGTAATTTTCCCAGCGCCATCTGCACCTTACCAAGATTATAGTGAATATTATCAAGCTCGTTGGTAGGATTATTTTTCAATGCTTCTTTAAATGAATCTTCGGCAATATGATAACGCCCTCTGGAAAGCTGAACAAGACCGTGATAATAATAAAAATCCCATACTTCAGGTTTGATTTCTATAGACGCCTCAAGTTTTTGCGAAGCTTCTTCAAATTTTTCATGATGAAAATAGATTCTTCCGAGGTAATAATGTGAATAAGCATTTCCGGGATTCAACTTCAAGCTATTTTGAAATTGAGTTGTTGCAAATTCATATTCTTCATTATCAAAATAAGTCAATCCAAGAAGATAATGATATTCCTCGCTCTTGGGATTCAGATCAATAGCGGTTCTTAGTGATTTGATAGCTTCGGGAAGTTTTTGATCCATCCTGTAGGCCCTGGATAATTGATAGAGGTAATTTGGCTCTCTCTGGTTCAAGGCGGACGCCTTTTTCAGATTTGTTATAGATTCAGCGGTTTCTCCCTTATTCAAATAAGCCATACCACATTCATAATAATATAAAGCCGTTTCCTGCGAAAGTTTGATGGCGGCTTCAAATTCCTCTATGGCCTCATCAATATGATTTGATTTTACAAATGCAATTGCAAGAAGATGGTGTAGTTCATGTCGATATGGAGTAATCTCAAGTGCCTTTTTCAGGGCGTAAATGGCAAGATCCCAAAGCCCTAACTTTTCGTATGCACGACCCAACTCGAAACAAGCATCATAATTTCTGGGGTTATGTTGTATTGCTTTTCTATAACATTCAATGGCGAGATCCATTTGTTCCAGCTTGAAATACGACAACCCCAACGCATAGTATAGATGCCCGTTCTGTGAATTCAGATCCACCGCTTTTTTATAGCACTGTATCGCCTCACGATACTTGTGTAGTCCTGCATATGCCATTCCCATGAGATAGTGTATCTGGCTCTGTCCGGGTTTGAAGCTTAGCGCCTTTTCATATTGTGTGATTGCCAGGTCAAGTTTGTTTAACTCTGCATAAGCATTTCCAAGAACCGCATATATGTCGGGATTTTCAGACTCGAGCATCAGGGACTTCTGATACCGCTTAACAGCCAGATCAAGTCGTCCAAGCCGGGCGTATGAAATACCAAGCTCAAAGTAAGCGTCGGCCATCTGCGAATCCAGATCTATCGCTCTCTGGTATTCCTTGTTTGCAAGGTTGAAATTCCCTAATCTCGAGTGAACCTTTCCCAGGGCAAAATGTGATTGTGCACTTTGCGGTTCAAGCTCTATGGATACATTAAATTCCTTGATTGCCGTCCCCAGTTTGCCCTGTTTTGCATACGCCTGTCCCATATTATAATGAACATGAGCATCGTTGGGATCAAGATCGATAGCCTTGAGGAATTCCTGAATTGCAGGACCCAGTTGCTCCGTTTCCATGTATGCAAGACCGAGGTTATTGTGGGTATATGGGTCATTGGGATCCAGCGCAATCGCTTTGCGGTAGGACCGAATCGTGTCGAGTACATTGCCAAGTTTTGCATAGACCCTGCCCAGGTTATAGTGATAATAAGCATCGTTGGGGTCAAGCTCTATAGCCCTTTTAAACTCTTCTATCGCTTCGTTCAGGTTATTAAGACCGGTATATGCAAGTCCTAATTGATAGTGAACCTGTGCCTTGTCGGGGTTAATTTTTATGCTGTCCTTGAATTCCCTTACAGCCTGCTCCATTTTTAACTGCCGGGAGAGAACAAGGCCGTAGTTAAAATGAGCATCCATATTTTTGAAATCCAGGCGTATTGCAGCTTGAAATTCATCGGAGGCTTGCTCATACTTACCCTGGCGAAAGAATGCCTGCCCAAGGTTTAGTCTTGCTTCTATATCCGTCGGGTCCTTTTTAACCGCCTTTGTAAAGTCGCCAAGTCCCTGCAGTCTTTCCAGCTCCCGTTGTATCCGTCTTTCTCCTATGAAATCATTTTGATTCTGAACGATCTTCAGTGCAACCTGTAATTCAGTAATGGCTTTGTCGCGCAGTCCCATTTTTTCATAGACGAGACCCAGGTTATAATGAGCGCGCATAAAATTGGGAACAAGCGCAAGAACTTCCTGCCATTCCTTGATAGCCATTTCAAGGTTTCCCTTGCGGTAATACACTGTGCCCAATTCATAGTGTCCCTGTACATTTTCCGGACTCAACTCAACTACCTTTTGAAATTCGGATATTGCCATATTCAGTTTGTTCTGATAGAGATATTGCGAGCCCTTTTGGTAATGAAGCTGTGCCTCATCAACGTTCTCAATACGATCATCTTCTGTAATATTGTATCGGTCCACTCAGTTATTCCACTCCTTAACTAGGGTTAAAAAGAGTTTTGACATTTTCTTTTCATATTCCTGCTATCATGTTGGAACTAAAGGATTTTTATTATGGATAAATAAATGAAGGAGATAATTTTAATAAAAGTAATATTTTTCGCGTTGATCAATTTGTCGAATATTTAACAAATTTTTAATAGCCATGTGAGGTATGAATGTGTTATTATTAGCAAAAGTTTAGCTTTTTTGGAAGTAGAAAGGAGGGAATTGAGTTGCGTGGAAAACAGGCATTGCTCATATTATTGATATACGTTGTGAGTCTTATCATTTCTCCCTGCCTTTTTGCACAGGGTCTTACCAAGATTTATGTGAACGGGGTAAAACTAAATGTTTATCCACATATAAAAGACGGTGTGGCTTATTTACCAGCAAATTCACTTGCCGGCGCCCTTGGAATTACAATATCGTGGAATGCAAAGACAAGAATATGTAAAGTCAACAACAAAGTGATAGCAACTTCGCCGTTGATAGAAAACGGCATTCTGCTTCTACCCGTGGAATCTATTTCATCCGGGGCGGGAGCTTCCGTTGAATGGGACGGGACGGCAAAAGTCATAAGGGTGTCAAGTTTAGCCGGCGTTTCATCGGTTGCCGCAAAAAAGGATCAATCCTCACTCCCGAGGGTTACTCCCATCAAAAAACAGGCAAGTCCGACGGTCAAACCGACTTATCAACCCCGACTAACTGCCCCCAAGCCGTCCGTCAGCTATCAGCCTTCGGCCAAATCAGGCAAGTCCAAAAGTAATAGCGGAAGTATATCTCATAAGCCCCCGGGGTCATATTCCGGTCAACCCTCAAAGAGTGCTTATCCTAACACGAATCGCAAGAGTAGCGTACATATTCGGCCGTCCAATGCCCCCCCGACTATGCCGTCAAACCTCAGTTTGCCGCCAATGTACACCACGGGAAAAGTATCATCACCCCAGGCTACATACTCGAGTACATCACCGTTCATACCAAAAAGTGAAACCAACGGAGTTTTTCGGGTTACGGTAACAAACATGGAGTATGTTGACTCCATCAAGGACTATTATAAGCCCAAACCCGGTTATCGATTCGTCATCGTATATCTTTCCCAGCAAAATATTTCCGATGAGGTTCAAATATATACCGGCAGATTCTCCCTGTTGGATCAGAACAACCATTCATATGACTACATGGAAGGTCTGAGTAACTTCTGGTTGGTGATACTCAGGCCCGGAGGAATCAACTTCGGATACCTTGTATTTGAAGTGCCCGGAGATACCAAGCCCATGAAAATGGTGCTTCACGGTCTTAACAAAGCGCCGCTGTCAGTGGGGTTGAGATAATTCATAAAAAAATGACAAGAGAAGAGCATTGGGTATTAAAGTGCTAATTAAAGAAATGTATATTAATTTTTAAAGACTTCATCCGATCAAATATGGTGAAGGTACTTTAACCGCCGACGTCAATGTCCTTTTCTGTAAGATATTAATTTTGGTAGCAGATACCTTCAGGTTTCCCGCTGACAAGTTCAGGTAAATATCAATCCCTTGAGAGGTGTGAAAACAAAATGAAAAAGAAGGCAGTCCTTTTTATCCTGATTATTCAATTTTTGATCGGCATTATTGTTTTTTACGGTTCACCGGTTTATGCCGCAGAAAAAGTAGAAATAAAATTCTGGCACGCCATGACCCGGCACCGGGGAAAGGTGCTTGATGAGCTTGTTAACAGGTTCAACAAAACTCACACGGACATAAAGGTGATCCCCGTTCAGATAAAGAGCAGGGATCCGAGAATGGGTAATAATTATCACGCACTTTACAAGAAAATTCTGGAAAATCTTGCCAGAAAAACTCCCCCGGATGTATCTCAGGTTTATGAAAATTGGGTCTGCCAGTTAATAGACATCGGCGTTATAGTGCCGATCGGCGATTCTGTGGGAAAGCCTGATGGAATACCTCAATCGGAGATAAATGACCTGGTGCCCGTCTTCCGTGAAGCGAATTCATATGATGGCAAATTATGGACACTTCCATTTAATAAGAGTATATATGTACTTTACTATAATAAGGATATTTTCAAGAGTGTCGGAGTGCAGCCACCGAAAACATGGGGTGATTTCAAGAAGGTTGCAAAAAAGTTGACAAAACGACAGGGACAAAAAACAACCCGATACGGCATAGCTTTCCGCCCCTCCGTTGATCTATTCAGTCATTATTTATATGCTTACGGGGGGAACTTTATTTCCGGTAACAAGGCGGTGTTTAACAGTCCCATCGGAATAAAAAATCTGCAGTTCTGGGTTGACATGGTACACAAGGACAGAACAGCACTGGCATCATTCAATGATCGGCGTGATTTCGTGTCCGGAAAAAGTGCAATGTATATAGATACCACATCAAGAATCGGTACATTCAAAAGAAAAGCAAATTTCAACTGGGGAGTAGCCTTGCTGCCCAAAGGCACAACCAGGCAGTATGCATTTGCCGGAACAAACCTCGCCATCTTCTCACACCTCTCGCCGGAAAAAAAGAAAGCGGCGGTAAAATTTGTCAATTTTATGAGCAGTAAGGAATCAACGATTTACTGGGCACTGAAAACCGGGTACCTTCCCGTAAAAAAATCAGCCATAAATAGTCCCCAATATAGAGAGCAACTTAAAAAGGATCCCCGATATAGGGTAGGAGTGGAAGCTCTGAAATATGCAAAGGTTCAACCGAAAGTGGCCGCCTGGGAGATGATTAGGGGAATAGTCGATGATGCAATGTTTGAGGCAATATCACTTCGAAACACTCCTCAGGAAGCACTCGGCCGTGCTGTCAAATTGGCAAACCACCTGATAAGAAACATCTCAGGAATGGCACGATAAAAGTAATTATTCAGACCGGATCCCTTTGGGTGGCGGCGGGTCTCCCGACCCGCCGGGGAACGGCATGAAATCTATATTGAATAGTACTTCCCACAAGAGAGGTCTTATTAGCATCCAAAAAAAAGCCATGCCTGCAGGAAATTCAGGCAGGACGTTAAAATTAAAAATAACTGTACACCGCGAATGGAGCGGAGAACACAGAGCTTTGGTGCTTATTCAGACCCATCACTTGCAGGAGAAGCTTCAGTCCTCAGTTTTCGTGGCTCCTGCAAGAGAGAAGACTAAATACTTACGAGTTTTGGGGGGAAGATTTGTATTGTCCTAAATGTGGTGCTCAAAATGATGATAATAGCTACAAATGTGTAAGTTGCAGCTATTTACTACATGCCAAGCCCGCAAGGCAAATGCCGCGTCCGATTCAGTCTGACGATTCCCTTGGTGGATTGATCCCCTACAAAAATCCGTATTCTCTCATTTCTTATTACCTGGCAGTTTTTTCACTTATCCCCGGAATCGGTCTGATACTCGGATCTATCGCATTTTTTCTGGGCATGAAAGGACTACGGTTTTATCAGGAGCATCCCGAATCCGGTGGGAAAATTCACTCCTGGGTGGGTATAATTCTTGGTGGTATATGTGGCTTTGGATCAATTATCCTGGTCATATTTATTATAATAATGTCGCAACAATAGGAGGATGCCATGTATTGTCCAAAATGTGGCGCTATGAACGATGAGAACGCATGGAAATGCGTAGAATGTGGAGATGAGCTTCCGCATGCCGGCGAAGCTCCGCCTCCGGGTGGTCCTGTCGGCGGACCGATGGGCGAGCCTATGGGAAGTCCTATGGGTGTCCCCATGGGAGAGCCACCGCCAAAAATCAATAATTACCTTGTCCCGTCAATTTTAGCAACAATCTTTTGTTGCTGGCCCATGGGAATAGCTGCGATAGTTTTTGCGGCGCAGGCTAACAGCAAAATGGGACAGGGCGACTATGAAGGCGCAGTACAGAGCGCGGAAAAAGCTAAAACCTGGACCTGGATAACAGTGGGGGCAGGCGCGTTGATCGGTGTTATTTATATCGCTCTTATGATACTGGGGG
The DNA here is from genome assembly GCA_021107945.1 of Vulcanimicrobiota bacterium. GTDB lineage: Bacteria > Vulcanimicrobiota > JAJTBE01 > JAJTBE01 > JAJTBE01 > JAIORV01. The sequence goes on from JAIORV010000079.1 coordinate 45,992, forward strand.
CGGCGGCGGGGAACTGATCGAATGGGATTAAATAAGTATTTTATCCCCGATAACTCCCCCGTTTCAACCAGACAGCGCATTCAAACAGCCCTTATAATATTCCTGGTTATGGTTGCCGCGGTTTTCTTGTTCCTTTTTAGCCCATTTAAAGCTAACATTTATCCACCATGCCCCTTCTTCGCCCTGACAGGATACTTCTGCCCGGGGTGCGGATCCTTGAGGGGACTGTATAAGCTGTTGCACGGGGATGTTATAGGTGCATTAAAAATGAACCCGTTTATGGTGTTAATGACACCATATATTTCTTATTATTTTCTTTCTCATTTGATGGTGGTTATAAGAGGTCGTCCACTACCATGGATTTTCGTACCCGGTTACCTGATATGGACCCTTCTTGTTGTCATATTACTTTTCTGGTTTACCAGAAACCTACCCTACTTCCCCTTCACCTTGCTTGCGCCTTCTTCTTGATCCTATTGGTGAATAGTGATAAATGAAGGCTTTTCGGCACTATAGGTTTCTCGCTAACCATTTTCTGCTATCCATCCCGTGAAAGGAGAAATTTTATGGACATAAACTGGAATGGAAAATGCATGTTTTGTGGCAGGATTATAAACAAGAGGGGGATGAAAAAACATCTTAAAACATGTAAATCACGAATAGAGCTGATTGATTCTAAAGATGACAAATCAGAAAAATTTTTTTGTATTAGCGCTCAGGATTACTTTTTGCCTGAATTCTGGCTATTACTGAGTATTCCCGTTAACTCGACCCTTGAAGAGCTGGATATGTTCTTATATAATATCTGGCTTATTAATTGTGGCGATCATCCCAGCCAATTTATAATTCAAGGGATTAAATATGTCGATATGGCATGTTGTATATATTTTATGATGGAGCATTGTATGGATGCCAAATTAAATGAAGTTCTAAAAGTCGCAGATGAATTTGTCTATGAAAATACTTATGGTTCCAATGTCAGGTTTGAGCTAAAAGTTATGTTTGAATACAGCGGGAAAAAGGGAAAAGAGAAAGCAAGTCTTATGGCGCGTAATATAGCACCCGATATCAGGTGTTATAAATGTGATAAAAAAGCCACGATAATATCTCCCGAATCTCTATATTCAAGTTTTCATTATATGTGTGAAGAATGTGCAGATGAATCTGGAGGGGATATGCTACTACCGCTTGTGAATTCTCCTGTAATAGGAATTTAAAGCTAATGTGGTGGGGTTTTTGATGAATAAGTGTATTAGCGTCCTTCGCATCCTTGCTGAATAGTTACTGATTTTTTTTATATAATTCTATACATTCTATCGAATTTTCTTCTTAATAGCCCATTTCTTCTTAATGCTCTCAAATAATCCTCAAAATCACTCCTAATGTCTTGTAGTAACAATTTGGGATTTACTTCTATCGTCAAGTTATCAGGAAAATTCAATGCATTTGGAAACGAATATTCATAGATTACCTTCGATTCTGTCATACCGTTATGGAATAAGCCGCACCTCGCCTGCCGATAAAAGTCTTCCAATCTATCTTGATCGTATCTGTTTAGATCGTGGCTATTTGGATATATCCGATTGAGAGCAGACACAAAAAATTCCCGACTTCGACCTCGACCTCGACTGCTTTCTCCCCGGCGGTATTGCTCAACACCCTCCAAATATGAAAGGCAGATCATTAAGACAATAAATCCATTGTTTTTACCTTTTATGAAACGTGTCGCTGGATTCAGAAACCAACCTTTTACCTGTCTCTCATATATGCTTATTTTATCATCAATATCATATGGATCTAAATCCCTGCCATTTTTTTCATCTCTGACGCAAGGCCTATTCCGATCATCAATCCACCCTTTAATGTCAGGTGCAATGTAGATCGGTTCCCGGCGTAATATTTTTTTTGGCATAATTATCATCCCTTAAATATTGTTACTATTCAGATCCCACAACCATGTCATCCTGAGCGAAAAACGATCATCTTACTTTACCGGATCAACCTTGGCAAGAATGCATTTTACTTAACTCCGATGTATTACACAGCAAAGGATCTCTACCCACGGCAAATGATCTCCTGCAGGCAATTATTCAAGAGATTCTGGTTTATTCTTGTCAAGTATTTTTTTAAAAAACAACAACATCTTATCAGTATTGAGTAACGGATCCGACCACCAATCCCGGGTGTATGGCTTTGCCCAACTCTGGTAATTTGAG
>JAIORV010000176.1 GCA_021107945.1 Vulcanimicrobiota bacterium
TGGCGGTGGGCTCTGAATAGTAATACATATTTTTGACAGGAAACATGTGCACCCATATGATTTTATGCCGGCGATAAATGGACTATTTCCCTGGCAAAAAGCTGCAATACGGTAATTGCAAGATTCCAAATGCATTTTTAGGGATTTTGTCTATTCATTGGAAATTCCATATAGTCCATACTTATAAAGAATGAAAACTATTTCTCTGAAAAATTCTTCCGTGAACGGCCTGACAACCTCTTCATGATGAGACAGGACACCGGACTTCTCAGCGAAAGGAGTTCTGATAACTATAGGTTGAGAAAATATATCTTTCAATTTCTCTTTTAATAATAAGTCATAACACTCAATTATTACATTCAACCCGGCTAATTCGACCTTGGCAAGAAATTCTTCGCCGGATACCTTTCCCGGACGCTTTATAATAAGAGGGTAAATATCAATGTGCATAAACCACCTCACATTCAAGCCGTTTCGTCTATGAAATCGTAACTCCTGTAAAGTTAAATCATGCCATGCTCTATTTCTTCTTCATCATCATCGGTCTTCAACTCATCCCCCTTGTTAACCTGCCTGAAAAGATACTCCAAATAAGAATACATTGGGCGATCAAGATCATACAATTCTTCTTTGCTGCATAAAACTTCATCAACTATGGCGATGAAATTATTAAGCATACCATGAGGGGCAGTCAAAAAGGACTCAACACTTTGGGCAAAATAGTGTGCCGGCGAAATAGAAGTATAACTGTCTATAAATTGATGCCCATTCTTCCTGTCAAGACAGGAGTTATAATTTGATAGCACAGCTACCGATTTTTCCGATGCAAAACCGTCATCGCCAAGGGCATGATCAAAAACATGAGCAAAATATAATACGGGGATTTTGAAACGGGGATGGCCGTTGATTATAATATCTTCACCTAATATCATCAGCTTTTCGTGAGGAAAATACCCATACCTGAGTTTCATTATCGAGTGGTCATATTCTCGTGACAACAGTGATTTGAAATCCTCAAGACTCTTGCCTATTGGGATTAAAAGCACTTTTTCGTTGGCTGTAAGACACGTTTCCAAGACTCTGATTCCAAAAATTTTAAGCTGTTGACTGAGCCTTTCATAAGCAATTCCACGATTCTCGGATACTATAAGCTTTGAAAACACTTCCTTGAACCGAGCATTCAGGTGAGGTTGGACTCTTTTGACTTCCTGCTTTATTTGTTTCTCTTTAACAGTTATTGGCAGATCAGAGCTTTTGGGTTCATCTGGCTTTCTTTTGGGATCCGCGATTATAAAACCTTCATTGTAGCTAAGAAGACTGATGAATTCTGAGGACGGTCCTTCCAGAACCGACAGATCTTCTTTCTCTTCTCCCTCTTTTTTTTCGCCCTTTCCGGCAATTGCTTCATTGAGAACTTCGAGAGATTCTTTTATAATATCTTCATTTTTCCAGCCAAAACTTTCATCAAGCTCCTCCGACATTGGATCCTTTAATTCTTTCTCTTCGTCGGTGCTTTCTCCTGATGATTTGAACTCGGATAATTTTCTTGCAGTTTCCTCGTCTTGCCTTGACTCTTCTCTTTCTTCATCCTCCCTTTGAAAATCCTCCATAGACGGGGGAGTCTCCTCCTCTTTTATGCCGTTCTGCCCGGAAGGTTCCTCCTCTTCCTCCTGATCTTCGTGTTCATCCTGACCGTCTTCTTCTTCATCTTCATCTACCCATTCTTTCATCCTTTCCTTGAATTCCGCCGCGTGATCTCTTCCCTTGTATTGATCAGGATCCATATCGCCCAACAGATCCTCGCTCAAATCGGTGGAATCCATGTCGGCTGACGAATGTAAAGACCCACCTGATTTTACTTTCTTTTTCTTATAATCTTTCGTCTTTTTCCCAAGCATGGGATTCGCTCTCTGGGCGTTCTCTATTAATGTACTTATATTCGGATTGACTTCAAAATTCGCCATATTATCTGCCTCACATAAGGAAATTGGAAGATAGAAGCTGGAAGTTGGAAGTGAGGGTATCGAAAAACCTCAAAATCCCGTTTATTTCCCGTCTCCCATTTCCCACTTCTATTCACCACAGAGGACAATGAGAAATTACCATTTTTCTCTACTAACCCTCTGCGATCTCTGCGGTGATAAATCGCTTTTTCGATAGTCCCAAATCAGTAATCAGACAGTCAAAACATCTATCTTTCACCACAAATATTATACCACCTTTCAATGCAATTGAAAATATCCATTTTCATTTTCATAGGTAACTATTCAATCCCTTTGAATGCTTATTATTTTGTTTAAGAGGAATTTATAATAAACCACTAATCTGCAAGGAACCCCGGCCTTCGCCAGGGCAGGCGCAAAGAAAAAGATAGATAAGCTATAATAAATTTCTATACTCTGTGGTCTTTGCAGTGATTAGATACTTTTAACGTAACTATTCAGCCCCTTTTTGCGGGGGATTTTTAGAGCACGATTTCGCCGGTCGGGAGGCCGGCATCCACCCAAATTGAATGGAATTAATAATTATCTGAAGTGTTAACTTCATTAAAAACTCTGCTTCCTCTGCGTTCTCTGCGGTGAATAGTTACCTTTTAACGCTTAATTATATTGAGAAGGAGGTTTTTCACAGGTTTCATAGTAAATAGAGCGGATGATATTTACGGGAGGTATTAATGTGAAATTCTCAGGTAAGATATTTGTTACAATCATCACTCTGTGTGTGATGTTCATGATTGTCATTTCCGTCCCCGCCCAAATATATGCACAGGAAGACACGGGAGAAACGGTAAAAACGGAAGACACAGAAAAAACGGAAGAAACGGAAAGCATGGAAGAAGCCGGGACGAGTTTTAATCAGGGTCTTGAGCTTTATTATCAGAAAAAATGGGGCGACAGCATGGAGTTTTTCAAGGAAACATTCCAAAAAGATCCGCTGGATACAATGTCCCTGTCGTTTTATATGGGAGCAAGCTACAAAAATAACGAGCTTATACAAACTGTTAACAAAATTGAACAAGCAACAATCGAAGGGGGAAATACTCCCATTCTGAGAGCTCACCTGGGAATTGCGTATATGTCCAGGGGCTTTATAGAGCCTGATATGCTTGACGAGGCGCTGAGCCAATTAAAAGGGGCGCTCAAGGACAATCCCGACCTCTCCGTCGCAAATACGGGGATGGGCATGCTCTATTTCCGAAAAAGACTGATTCCCCGCGCAAAAGGCTACTTCATAAAGGCACTGAAATCCAATGAGAATGACTTGATGGCAATAGAGCTTCTGGGTAATATTCTCTTGATAGATGAGAAAAACCCCGAAGTCGCATTGGAATTTTTTCAAAAACTCATTCAACTTTCGCCAAATTATTCCGACGGCTATTTCATGGCAGGATCCGCTTGCCAGAGAATGGATAAAAAGGAAGAGGCGATCAAATACTTTCAGACCTGCATGGAAAAAGATCCCATGGGAGTAATGAAGGGCTACGACGCTCCACTGCGCATGGGAGATATTTATCTTGGAGAGCAAAATTATGACGAGGCGATAAAATATTATAAAAAAGCACTTAAGATAAATCCAGAAAACCCATATGCGAAAACCATGCTTGAGAAAGCGGAAGCAAGGGGCAAGCAGTGGAAGGGTGAAAAATATGACCCCATGAAAGACAAAATCAAAGATTAACATAATTTAAAACGCAGCATGCTTTTCCTCGCTGAAAAAAGGAATTGCATCTGATTGAATTTGGTTTGATGAAGGTTGGTCTTTTGACCAACCTTCTGTGATATTTGCGGTGAAAAAAGTGTGCGCAATTTAACATGAAGTTTACATGTGAATGTTGATGTTTATCAAATATTCATGATAGTATTTATGGGGAGATTTTACTCTCTTATCCGTGTTATTTTACAACGGGTTGTCTTTTGTGACTATCCTGTATAATATCAAAACAATAAATTGAAGAGGAAGGTAATCAATGGAAATCAGAAAATTCCAAAGCCTTATTCCCATCGCCCCCAATACCGATATTGTTACCGGCGCTAAACCGGGAAAATCACCAAAAACACAGGAGAACAACGAAGTCCCGGCACAAAAACCGGAAGCTAAAGAAAGGCAAACACCGGCCGATTCTATAACAATATCGGGCAAAACCGGTGGGCCAAAAGATCAGCATGAGCTGGCTTTCGATTTTCTCCAGGAAGACGGGATTTTCAAAACAGCAGGCTCAAAATCGGAAGATATCAAGGCTGTTGTGATGAAGGATGGGGGACTGGATTTTCTCGTCGATGTCATAGACTCGGCAAAAGACACCATCGATTTAAAAATATATATAATCACGGGGAAGGAGAAAAAAACAACCGATGCCCTTCTTCGCGCACTTGATCGGGGCGTCAAGGTAAGACTCATGGTCGAAGAGAAGCCTTTCTACTGGGATCCTGATACATTCGACGACAACCCCAGCCAGGAAATGATTGATATGCTAAAAGAAAAAGGCGCTGATGTAAAATGGACAAATCCAAAATATACAGGCTCAAGGGTAACTCATGAAAAAAGCCTGATTATGGACGATAAGCGCGGGGTAATAATGACAGGCAACCTGGGGAAGAGCATAAGTACGAACCTTGATATTGCGGCAATCCTGATGAAAGACCCGGATACCGTGAGCGATCTCAAGGCCGTTTTTGATTATGACTGGGAGCGTACAAATGAAGAAGACCTTATGGAGATAATCAAGGATACCAAGCTTATAGTGAGCCCCGATAATTCGAAAGAGAGAATCAGCGGATTTATCGACAGTGCAAAAAAATCTCTTATAATTCTCAATCAGGCATTCTCCGACGACAAGACCGTGAAAAAAGTGTTGGACAAACACCGTGAAGGAGTCGATGTCCGGGTCATAGTGGGGGACGCCCTGAAAAATGACGGCAATATGTATGCTGCCGCACATATGAAGGCGAATGGTGTCAACATCAAATATATGGAAGATCCTTACCTGCATGCAAAGGCGGCTATTGTCGATTCCATGGATGAGGATAAATCCGACGATGTGAGCTTTATAGGCTCACAAAACTTTTCATACTCCGCAATAAGGAAGAACCGCGAGATGGGTATTGTATTCGATGATCCTGAAGGACAGGTCAGGCAGATTATAGAGAAATATCAGGATCATGTGGAAGAAGTCCCGGACAAACAGGTTGCAACCAAAGCAATGTACACCGGTGGGCTAATCAAAAAATCAATAAGGAATGCAGAGACCTCGATAATTCTCCAGGCTCGTATTATGAGTGACGAAGCCGTCGCCAGAGACCTTGTGAAGGCGAAAAAACGGGGGGTAGATGTAAAGGTCATCCTGCCCGACGAGGGGTTCATGGGTGAATTAAACAGCGAATCGATTGAAATTATGAAGGACGGCGGCGTCCAGGTGAAATGCGTCGGTTATGGAAATGATCTCGAAGGTGTGAATGTCGTCACAGATGGTAAGTCAGCGGTCCTCTCGGCAGGCGACCTGAGTTGGTCTTCTTTCAACAAGAGGATGAATATGGGCGTTATTGATGTCGAGGTCAGTGAGGTAAAGGATATTCAAAATATCATGTTGGGAAGATTCGAGGGCAAGGACGATGATGAAATTAAGATTGAGGATCCCGATATCCTTGCAATAGGAGCGAATAAACGCGGGAAGCTTATAGAAACGTTTGACGGGGCGAAGAAAGAGATCGAGATTGCCACAGATATAATCGACGACCGGGAAATAATGGACATTCTGAAGAAGAAGGCCGGGGAAGGTGTCAACGTTAAACTCATCTTAAATGACAGGGAAACAAGTGATGAAAATGCAGATGATCTCCGGGAAGGCGGCGTCGATGTTAGAATCTCCGAGGGCATTAAACTTGCCACAAATTATATAAATATTGATAACCAGAAGCTTGCTGTGGGAGGTGGAGACCTTGGACGGAATTCTATTGAAAGAGGATCCGGGCTGGGTGTGATAATAGATGATTCTGAAATAATCGAAAAGACGGATCCCGTATTTAACACGAGATGGGCGACCTCCGCCGTTGATCAGGCCGAGGATAACATCACCCTTACAAAGAAAACTTTGAAAACATATTATAATCTCGAAGGTGAGCTTCTTGATTCGATAATGGATCGGTCCAAGTATGGCGTGAATGTGAAAATAAAAGTGGAGAAATGCTACGGAAAAGATATGCCCGAATATGTGGAAAAGAAGAACAAGTTCCTCAGAATGCTTGCAAAGCTTGACCCGAAGGATAAAGATGATTTAAAGACAATTGCCAGGGCATATGATATCCCGTTCAACCCAACACAGGCGATTGAATACCAGGTAAAATTAATAGACGCCCTTTCAAAGCTTAATGAGGGTGAGCAGCTTGTAAACCTGGAAATGGCGGAACCGGAATCAATTGGCGAGGAATTTGTTGTTGTTGACGGCGATAAAATGTCGTACGGAAAGCTGATAGGGAAAGACAAGTGAAAACAGCTTCTTAGATGGAGGTTTGGCTATGAGATATAAGGTAGCATTAAAACAAACTGATGAAGGTTATAGTGTATCCTGCCCTGGATTACCGGGGTGTTGGTCTCAAGGGAAAACGGAACAGGAAGCTCTTGAAAATATTCGTGATGCAATTCAGGAATATTTGACTGCCGTAACCGAGTCGATTAAAGATGTGGAAGTAAGGGATGTGGAGGTTGCCATTTAAGTATGCCAAAAATTTCCGGCATTAATCACCTTAGGGCTGTTCGTGCCCTGGAAAAGGCGGGTTTTAGCATTATTCGTCAGGGAAAGCATATTGTAATGTCTGACGGTATTCATTTCATTACGATTCCACGCAATAATCCGGTTGATGCTTACACGATGGGTGGGATAGTCAATGATGCAGGGCTCACTGTTGACGTGTTTCGTAAGTTCTTATAGTACATGACAGCTTACTCTTTGAGAAAATCATCAAAGCAAAGTAATTCTCTCTTGTAAAGCTTGGAATGAGAATTATATAAGTCCTATCTAAAAATAACCTGACAAAAGAATCACTTTCCGGAAGGTCAAAAGAAACTTGGAACGAATCCTCAAAAGATAAATATTCATTCGTTTTGCTACGTTATAGTGTCGCCGCAGGAACGTAGCGCGGGTTTTTAAACCCGCCATAATCACTGACTTTTATAATATAACTCGGAGGGAATATATGAAAAAATTTATGGCACTTATTATGATTGCGACCCTGCTCTTTATAGCAATTAACATTACAGCGGGATACTGTCAGAAAACGGAGCAAACAGAAGTTAAAAGCGCTCCTAAAAAAGTTGACTCAAAAACCCGCAGCAAAAACCTGGTTGAGAAAGGCAATGCATTGTTAAGAAACGGGGAACTTGGAAAGGCCGCCCTGATGTTCGGCAAGGCCGCTAAAATCGATCCTAAAAATGCAGAAGCCTGGATCGGAAAGGCAAAGATTCTGCTTGCGAAGGATAAGCTCGTATTTGCCCTGGGTACATATAGAAAAGCACTTCAGCACCTGCCTGGATCGCCGGTTATCTGGTTCAATTATGGCGTCGCCCAGGGAAAAGCGGGAAGATATGGCGATGCTCTCAGTAGCTTTGACCGGGCGATAAAGTATGACGGCAATTATGCCGACGCCTGGAAATATAAGGGCTACACGTTTGTGAAGCTTTACCGTGTCGAAGAAGCTATACCTGCGCTGGAACAGGCGAGGAGCTTGGACCCCAATGATGTGGGAACAAAGTTTTTCCTGGGAATATCATATTTCTATATGGGCAAAAAGGGCGAGGGAAAAGCACTCATAGATGAAGCTTTGAAAGCAAAACCACAATTGAAAAGCAAGATTCCCAAAAAGATGAAAGAGTCACTGGGAATTTAGGTGTTCATATAAAAAAGAAATTGTCATTAAAATAAAAAGGAGCGGCTACCAGGCAACTCCTTTTATTTTATTTAAAGGGGTTATAGATTATTTCGAAAACATTTCTCCCATTCTATAATGGGAAGGCTTGTTCTCCCTGGGCAATCCGTTGAGTTGTGAAGAATCCCTGGCTACAACAATAACCTGGTGGTCCTGCCCAAACCTCACATTTGATGCGAACTTCCCAAGTTGATCCGCGGTATATGAATACTTCTTTCCTTCAGTGGGATTATCAACAATATATCTTTTTACTCCCTTGGAATCCTTATACTTCCCGGATACATTCATCCAGTGCATCATTAGCGAGCATTTACCATTTTTCCCAAGTTGCGAATCTCCCAGGATCAAAACGGGAGCTTTGTTGTCGAGGGCTTTATCAATTGTCTTCATCATATCACCCTTCGGATCTTTGGAATCTGAATGACTTATGATCCTTGGCTTATAACCTCTTTCTTTGGTATAATCCATAAGTGCTTTGGGGGAAGTAAATCTTCCTGTTGTTTTACGGGCAATGACATTGGGGTCAATATGATCACCATACTTAGAAAAGGCTGCACTCAAGGAATTGGGTCCACAATTATTACCCTCCTGCTTTTGTATATGTGTACCCAAGACGACATCACCTTTTTGTTTGCTATCACTTAGCGCCCCATAAGCCATCTTATTTACCTCGGGCATCCTTTCATAAGCACTGAAATCCTTGTTATGTATTGTATTGTGATCGCCGTGGTCCATATACTTATCAAGGAAACGACGATCACCCGCCAAACCCCTGCGAAGTCTCAACTTTTTTCGCATATCAAAGCTTAAATGTTGTTTCTCATAATTGTCCCTGGAAGCCAAGTCTATTGAGTTTCTACCGGTTTCTTTGTTTGCATGGGCATTATTGCCCTTTCTTATCTGAGGCTGGGGTTGAGATCCATCTCCTACTTTCAATTATTACTTCCCCTTTCATTGAGCAAATAAATAGCACATAATTTCATGTTATATATCACTTTTTTTTTGTGATTGTCAATAGATATCTGAAAAATTTTTGGGTAAGATCCACTTGCGACAGGCTTTTGTCTTTCAAGTTATTTCTCTTTCACATGGACAGTCTTGATCATTTTGCCCTTTTATCATGCTCAACTCTGACACGGTGTCTGTCCCTAATAAATAAAAGAAGATTTTTATTATCTTTACTTCCTCATTTCCTGATTTCATTAGAGGAAATAACTTCCTTATTCCCTTATTCCTTATTCCTTATCACCGTGTCAATCAGATCCTTCCCTACGGTATATGCGGCCAGGGGTTTTCCAACCTTCTCCAGGTTCTTCATCACATTTTCTTTCTTTGAAGGATCGTTTATTATCTGTTCTACCAACCCGGCGGCATCCTTTGGGGAATCTACCCTGAATGCCGCTCCTGTTGCCTCTATGCTGGGAATCAGCAACTCTTCAAGTCCCGGGGCGGGATCCAGGATGATCATGGGAATGTTTTTTGCAAATATCTCAGATGTGGTCAATCCACCGGGCTTCGATACAATCATGTCACAGGCGGACATCCATTCGTCAACGTTCTTTGTATATCCAAGCACTTTCATGGGCATTTTTAAATGCTTCTGAAGCTTCTCCAATTCCTCTTTCTTCGTCGCGTTCTTGCCGGTAATACAGACCATCTGGACAGGAGTTTTCAGGTTGTTCAACGCCTTTGCAACATCGTCAAACCTGCCCAGTCCAAGGGACCCTCCCATCATCAGAACCGTCGGAAGCTGAGGATCTATTCCAAGCTTCTCTTTTAACTCGGTTTTGGAAAGCCCGGTCGGTTTCGCAAAGTCAGGCTTTATTGGAATCCCCGTAATTTCTATCTTTTTCTCGTCAACACCAAATTTCATCAGGTCGCCTTTTGCCTGCTTCGATGCCACGTAGTAATGATCTATGTTGTCATGAGCCCACATCCGGTGAACCTTGTAATCGGTTACAACCGAGTGTACAGGTACATCTATCTCGCCTTTCCCCTTCCAGTGGCTGAACATCGCATTCATGGGAGAATGGGTGCAGAGAATCACGTCAGGCTTTTCTTCTTTTATCTTGTTCAGGAATGATTTGCTCATCCATGCCTTGATTTTCATCCCCTGTTTGCCGAGCCAATAGACAACGGGATCACCCTCGAATGATTTCTTGAAAAACCAGCTTCTCACATTACCCCATTTTTTTATAAGAAGATCCGCAGTGCCGACCTGTAACTTCTTTACCGTATTACCTCCGCCATGATCAAGCGCATTGATAACTTCCGCCTGTACGTTGGGAAGCTCATCAAGGGCATTTTTGACGGACTCGGCGGCGGATCGGTGACCTCCCGTATGTGATCCATGCACCAGGAAAACCTTGATGTTTTTATGGGGTGGAATCTGCTTCATAAGATCAAGGAATTCTTTTGGCGCAGCGGTGTCGGTCTTTTTGTCAGCTTTCGGTTTGCCAGGATCTCCGATACTTACTGTGTCCTTAACGTCAATAGCCTGGGATGGAGCTTTTTTCTCCTGTCCAATCTTCTTTTGGGAAGATTTAAAAACAGGCGCACCTGTAAGAACTCTATTTTCTATTCCTATTTTTCTTATTGTCATAGTAATTCACTCATATTTAACTAATAATATTATCCGCGCTGTCATCCTGAGCGGAAAACGATCACTTTTACTTTTACAAACAAGCCTCTCTCAGGAGCGGGACTTGCATACCTCCGATGTAAGAACTCAGCGAAGGATCTCTGTCAATAACGCGCGCTCTCTTGGGACAATATGCAGGAGATTCTTCGCTGTGTCAATCCACGGACACAATATAACGCCGTCTTTGATGAAGTAATCGGATTAAAGAGAACCTCTCGTATTCCGCTCAGAATGACAATTCAATTGAGGAGATTCTTCGCTGTATCAATCCACGGACACAATATAACGCCGTATTTGATAAAGTAATCGGATTAAAAAGAACCTCTCGTATTCCGCTCAGAATGACAATTCACATGCTAAGTTAAGCATTCCAACTGATATATTTGTTCCATGTTTATTATATCAGAATCGGTGTCGATTTATGTTAATAATATGTTACATTTTAAAATGTATATCGTATGAAATGCAGTATGAGAAGCCGGCCGTTCTAATATTCCTTTTCATATACTCCCTTGTCTTTTCTCACCAGTTTATGCATTCCCGCTTCCTTTGCGCGGGAATCCATGTCAACATTCATAGAGAATCTTGATATAAGCTTTCTTATAGGCGCACCGCATCGGGGGCAATTCTCCAGGGGTGGATCACTCATTTTCTGTATAAACTCGAACCTTTCGCGGCAATGCGCACAGGCTTTCTTTCCTGCATGATCTTTTGCTTGATATTCGTATATGGGCATTGTTTCCTCCATTTTTGTCTGTTTAGAATTTCCGAATCCTATGGTTATTTGTATTGCTTAAGCTAAATAATTAAAACCAATTTCTTATTCTCTTCCGCTTTCCCTTTTTTATAATGGAGATTGTTATTCTTCAGAGTTATCCTGACGATTTTTTTTAAAATCACTATCAAAGGGCTTATTCTATTTCCCGTTTTAAATCCACTGTTCGAGTCATATCTCGGGTAATTTGCAGGCAGGTTTAACCATATATTTCCGGTAAAAATATCTCCCCCATAGTATAATGTGTAGTTCTTTCCGTCCTTTGCAGGTATATATTCAAGAGTCGCCTCCCCTTTGAGCGTCGGAAATGGCTTCGAAATATCCCTGTTGAAAATTTTTCTTGAAGGATATACATGGTGTCCATTTGATATTCTATAATCCTCCAATTCTTTGGAAACTTCCTTCATTTCCCGCAACAAACTTCTTCGCACGCTATAGTAATAGTAATATTCCGTTGATTCTATGGCGATTAGTATAGATAAAAGAAAAATAACGGCAAGAAATATTGATAAAATATATACAACTTTGTTTTTAATTGAGTTTTCTGCGATTGAGACTATAAGTGTGGAAAGGAATACGATAAAATAGACAAATAATGCAAGGGCTGTAAAACCTGCACCTGCCATTCCGAGTAGGGCGATTAATCCAATTACCGGAATCTTGAAGCCAATTTTCCCGTCAAGCAAAAATAGTGCAAACAGTCCCGCAGGAATTGCCATCAGATAAAAAGACATGCCTTCCTTCTGAGGTGGAATGTTTGCAAAAGCCAGTCCCGTAGAGATATACAAAATAAAGCATGTCAATATTGAGATTCTTTTTATTTTATTTTCATTTACAACCGATAGTCCCATACTGAATTTGTTGTATTTTAACTTCATATATTCCAATGTGCCCACATTTCGCACATGTGAATTCGCCAGGAAATGATAGAGATTTTTTAAAGTGCTTTAAGATAATAACAGTTTTTTAAGGTAATAACTAGTGCTTTAAGATGTTGACAGGTGTTTCAGCGTGATTATAGGTGTATTAAGGTGCTTAAGACAACACCACAATTTATTGTGGTGAATTGACTGTAAACCCCGCCACTACAGCGTCCTAACCACTTCAGTGGTTTATCTCATCAAGAAACCGTTAAAACGGTTAAATGGGAGGTGGGAGGTAGGTTTTATGGGCTTCTAAACACCCGACTAAAGTCGGGTGTTGTCCTAAAACTCGCAAAGATTAAAATAATTTTCTTTGTCTCCTTTGCAGATTTGCGGTTCTATTACATCCTAAAAAAACTACATTATTCATAGAAAACAGCTTAAAAGGACAATGAACGAGCGTAAAGAAATGTTCTTCCTGTTATTACTATGAAATGATCAGGAGGAAGAACATTGAAAGCTGTAGTTTTAGTGGGTGGTGAGGGGACACGCCTCAGACCGTTGACTTATGACCTTCCCAAGCCGATGGTCCCTATCTGTGGAAAGCCTTTCGCCCAATATCAAATGGAATTGATTAAAAAGCACGGTATAAACGAGGTGATTTTTTCACTGGGATATAAGTGGAATTCGTTCGAAGATTATTTCAAAGAGGGCTCTAATCTGGGGATGAAGATTCATTATGTCGTCGAGGAATCGCCCCTCGGGACGGCGGGAGCAATCAAGAATGTTGAAGATTATATTGATAATGATGCGTTTCTTGTTTTTAACGGCGATATTTTATCCGAGATGGATCTCACGGATATCATCAACTTTCATAAGCAAAAGAAATCAAAATCTACCATAGTCCTTACTCCTGTTGACAATCCCTGCATTTACGGCGTTGTTGAGCTTGATGAAAATCAGCGAATTGAGATGTTTACCGAGAAGCCAAAGCCCGAGGATGTCAGGTCAAACCAGATCAACGCGGGGCTTTATGTCCTTGAGCCTGAGATTTTGAACAGGATGGAAAGAGGAGTCAATTACTCCATAGAGAGACAGATCTTCCCTGCAATGCTTGAGGAAGGCGAGCCGATGTACGGTTACAAATATCCCGATTACTGGATGGATATAGGCAACCCGTTCAAGTATTTATCGGCAAATCAGGACATGCTTCTTGGAAAGATGAAACACAACCCCGGGCTTGTTAACGGCATACATAAAGGGAAAAATGTAACAATAGCTGATGGGGTAACTCTTGAAAAGCCTGTCTGGATTGGTGATGATGTAATAATAAAAGAGGGAGCGAAAATCATCGGTCCGGCGGTAATAAACAAGGGATGTAAAATCGGTGAAAGCACAACTGTTGAGAAAGCCCTCCTATGGGAAAATACTGAACTTGGGAGCGGATGCAGTCTAAATTCCTGCCTTGTAGGTCGAGGATGCAAGGTTGGCGACGGCGTATCAATAGGCGAACTTGCCGTCATAGGCAGCGGTGTGACAATCGAGGACGGAACCTGTATCGAGTCCGGGGGCAAGGTGTGAAAAACGGAGGATGGAAAATGGATAATAGAAAATGGATAATGGATAATGGAAGACGGAGGTCGGATTGCGGAGAACGGAGGACGGAGGTCGGAGGTCGGAGGTTTTGAACCTCCCATGAGATTAACCCCCGGATTTATCCGGGGGATATGAGGAATCCCACTCCCCGTGTCTCTCACAGAAACTTTTAGACGCTTCAGCGTCTTCCCGAAAAGGAAAACAGATAGCGGATGACGGATTGCGGAGGACGGAGGTCAGTTGTGAGGGTATCGAAGAACCTCTAAATCCCGGTATTTTCCTTTTTTCCCGTTTCCCGTATCTCGTTTCCCATTTACCCCACTACAGGCACAACCGGACTTTCTATCTCCCTCAATCCCAGTTTCCATTCTATGAGTTTGGGGGGCATTGAGCCGCAGCTTAACAGGTCTTCGTGGAATTTTTTCAGGGAGAATTTATTGCCGACTTTCTTTTCATAATCCCTCTTTATCTTGAATATTTCAAGTTTGCCCGTGTAATATGAAAGTGCCTGCGTGGGTGTTCTCGTATATCGCTTCAATTCACCCATTGCAATAAACGGTGACCAGTCGGTCTTTGACTGCATAAACTCAAGAGCGCCGTCAAAATCGAATTTTCCTGTATGAAGTCCTACATCAAGCAGAATCCGCAGGGCTCTCCAATATGAAGCTTCCAGTTGGCAGAGGTGTCCTTCATTGTCAAAATATCCATAATCCTTCAGAAGCTGTTCTGTGTAAAAAGCCCAGCCCTCTATGAAAATATTGCTCATTTTTCTCTTGATGACGGGGTCTTCCAGGTTGGAATGATAAACCAACTGAAGGTGATGTCCCGGGTAACATTCATGAAGAGATACATACTGAATCTTACCGAAGCAGTTGTCTTTTAGTTGATGCTCCTTCGCTTCCTGTGATTGATCCGGATCTATGGGTGTCACCAGGAGATAACCTGTCAGGTCATTTTCATACGGCGCGGGGGGATGGTAAGCTGCAAGCGGGACTACCGACCTTTGGAATTCCGGTGTTGCCATAGGAATTACCTTCTGGTTTTCAGGTATTGTTATCAGGTCGTGCTTTATCACGAAATCCCGTGCATTTTTCAGGCATTTGGTGTATGTGTCCAGAATCTTATCGGATGTGGGATGATGTTCTTTAACCTTCAGGTAGTTTTCTCTCCAGGTCTTGTGGGGATCCATATTTTTCCGACAGAATTCTTCAAGTTCTTTTTCACATATTTCAAGCTCCCGCAGACCGATTTTCCAGAGATCCTCTGAAGTGTGATCGAGAAAATCGTTTTCCAGGAGCATCCTGTCCATCAATTTGGAGCCAACAGCAAAATCGCCGTTCGAGCGGGGAAATACATCTTTTTCGAGAAATTCCCGGTATTCATCAGTAGCTTTTTTGGCATTTTGCGCCGCTTTATTCACCTCTTCTTCAAGAGAAGGTACTTTTGATGCCATTTTTGGAATCAGGTCTTCAAACAGACTATTCGCTCCCTTGAGGACATCGAGAGCAACCTGCGTGAATACTTTCGGTGGGGTGCCGATATTTTTCCTGGCGGATTCGTATAAGTCGGGAATTTTATTCAACCTGGATATGGCGGAGCGAAGTCTTTCCTCGATTGGCGCAAAATCCCTGATCAATAGGAGATAGATGGAGCTTGTAGCAATATCCGTATAAAAAGCGGGATCTCTTTCGAACTGCCTGGTTTCATTAAAAAACATCTCAGTTGATTTTATCCCGGAATCTAATATATGATATTTAATTTTTTCGTCCGAATCAAGCTTATCAAAATTGACTTCACCAAGCTCTTTTCTGAAACTTTTGCAAGTGCTTTTCATGCGTGACAAACCGGAAGATGACAGGTCCTCCAGTTCTCCGTCATGCTCATGATTCCCCAAAGATGTGGCGCTTGTGGGACCTAATTGATCCTCAGACTTAAAATATCTTTCTGCCAATTTTAAAATTTTCTCATTCTCATCCATTATGGACATACCTCCTTAAAATTTAGAAAAAAAATTCCCTGTTCATAGGTGTGGATTATAGTGATTTTAATAATCGTTATTTGGGCGGCGGGACACAGACCCCACCTTCATTCCAGCTTCCACCATCATAGCAATGTCGGTGGCTGCGGCGTCTCGCCGCAGATCAAAAAGGATAATACTTATTAGAAACAGCTTCTATAAAAAAATAACTAATATAGAAATTAGCTTGTTTTATGTTTTATCCTTTTTTTGTTGCGATTCAGATCCCGCAATCGTGTCGTCCTGAGCCAAAACGATCCCCAGGCGTGTCATGTTATGCAAAAGTCAATACTTTCCAATAACTTTTTTTTACTTTTTTGCTTTGTCAAACGATCCCCTTATTGATTTTACCTCCATAAACAGGTGGGGTTCCCAACCTGTGGGACTTGAATGACAATCAATAATTTATGGTCAACAGACACCGGGGCAAACCCTGAAAATTATTGTCCCGTGGCATTATGTATGATCCGCGCCAAAGAAAGCCATAGGCTTCAAGCTTTGTTGCTCCATCCGCTCAAAATGAAAAATACGCAGGGACGAATATATGCTTATTAGATAAAGGTTTTCTAAGCTCGGGTTTCATCTTTATCACTCCAATATAACTCCACGGCTTCCCTGGCGATATTTGAAAAAATCAGAAATTCACTTTTTGGCCTGATAGAATCGAGCTTTTTTACCATCTCAGAATTACCTGTGTTTCTTTTCATAAGCTCAATTAATGAAAAGATATTGAATAAATCCATCTCTTTTTGATTTTCCGCCGGGAAAGGGAATTGTTTCCGGTACAATTTCAGATCGCGGAATGTTCCGGCAATACAGGGATCAATGGGAATAAATTCATTGAAAATATAGGGGTATCCATCATTTTCAGGAAGTTTATACAGGTCGCCGGTCTTTCCTAACTCATTTTCAGTTGCCCTACAATAGGCGGAATCTTTTAACATCCGGCTCAAAATTTTGTTGTACTCTTTTGTCCCGATAAAGGGATCCACAATTTCACTAAAATCAATCTTGACAAATCTGTTATTTTCATATTCATTGTATAATTCAATAAGATTCCCCAGGTGTTCCGCAAGGTCCTCTATGGTTGTGTCAACGCCGACATTTATGAGGGAAATATTTGCTTCAAAGTCATTATTTGCCAGAGCGTTCACAACTCCCATCGCCTCACCCGGTGAATATCTGAACTTGTCAAATTTCTTTAATCCGCCAACGCTAAGATGTTCAATGCCCAACTCGCCGCCGAAAAAGTTGGCCGATTTCATTAACTTGATAAATTCGATGTCGGCGTCCCTGATGCCAAATTCCCCTTCATTAAGGAATAGATCCACTGATAATTCCCCAAAAAATCCTTCGATCTTGTCACCGATATCCTCATCAATCATTCGTCTTATCAACTTCATTGCGCCTTTTCTTCCCCCGCCAAAAGTGCCGTCGCCAAAGATCAGGTATTCGATATGGGGCATGGAAGTAAGTTGCTTTAAAACTTCTATCGTCTTGCCCAGGCTCAATCTTCCATATCTTTTTGTCGTGGACACCTGGCAAAATGTGCATCTTCTATAAGGGCATCCCCTGGAAAAAGCGAAATCCACAACCCTGTATTGTAGCTTCTCCTGCATCCGTGCAAATAAATTAAGGTCAATGTCTATATTTTCCAGATCCTCTTGAGGAACTATGGGATATGTGTCGCTTCCTCCCGCTATTTCATCACCTTTTCTAATTACCACGCCGTCAATATCCAATAGATCTTCCAGGTTCTCCCCTTTTGATAACCTTTTAACAGCCTCCCTGAATGTAAAATCCGCTTCTCCCCTGAATACAATATCAGCATTAACCATCCTGATAATAGATCTGGGTATTAAAGTGGGCGTCGGGCCTCCAACCGCAAATATTACATCCGGCTTGACGCTTTTAACAGCATTGACCAATTCCCCGACAAGAGGCCAGTTAAATTCATATACAGTCGTTCCAACTATATCAGGATCAAACAACTCGATTTCTTTCTTGAACCCGTCAAAGCCTGTCATGTTAACATCAGCTATTCTAACATCAACATCCGGTATTTTATTGAGACCAAGTTTCTTCTGCTCATATAACATGGAGCCAAGATAGATATAACTTGAAGAAGCCCTATTTCCTACACCGATAAAAATATCGCTAATCGGTGAATTTGTCAGCAATATTTTCATTTTTAAGTCCTTTATTTGAAATAGCCGAGGTCTATCAGGAGAAGCCTGTCCTTGAGAAAGTCATCGGAAAGTATTGACTTTTGCAAAACATGAAAATTTGCATAGAATATTGAGTTATTTAAACTTAATTTTAATAAATATCGGCCAATACAAGCTTGCATCATTCTCCAACTGCTTGAAATCATAAGTATTTGTTATATATGTGACAATCAACTCATTTTTTAAGTGCAACAATTGTGGATGTGCTTTGGCGGCATAGCAGAATATTCCCTTCTTATTGTCGGCTTCGGGGCATTTGTAAATTCTTTCGGGATTATCCCAGGGGCCGTATGGATTTTCCGATGAGCTCATCACTATCCAGGGCGAGAGGCCTCCTTCAGTAAAGATGGCAATGAATTTTTTCATATCCGGCATATATGTAACAGAATATTCATTTGCAATGTCCCCGATAATCTTCTTGCACTTTTTGTAATCGGAGCTCCATCCATTCTCAGTATAAAATCTCCATTTATCAAAATCCCCCATTTCGCCAGTCTTTACTCGCGCCACGATCATATATCTCTTGAGAATTTTATCCTTTTTCTCTTCTTTTGCACCGTAAATATATACATAATCCCCGTGTTTCATAACCGCCGAGCCGAATTGGCGAAGACCACCGACTGAAAAAGTTGAAAACGGGATCTTATGTTGTTTTATTTGCCATTTTTCCGGGGAATCATCGGGGTTCGGGATATATGCAACCCAATTTCCCACGGACTTGAAGCCAAATGCGGATTTATCCTCGGTCCTGTCAATCTGCATGAGGAAGAGGTATAGCCCGTTTTTAACTCTCACACCGTCATAAAACCAGTACCATCCTTTCCCGTCTGTGGGAGTGATAAACGCCTGATGTTTGCCGCCTTCGTTCTTTTTCCAGTAATATTTAATTTTCGCTTGTCTCGGATCTTTCCCATGCTGTATTGCGATTGAGTTATTCACCAGCGTAGAATCGATATGTTTGCCGTTCTTTATCTTTCCAATCCAGGTATCCCCGTAGATCCAAAGTATTTTGTTTTTAGATAATGTAACCGAGTAATCTCCATCGGCCCCTGTCCATCCCTCGTTTCTTTGGAAAAAGGAGCTGTACTCGGCAGGCTTTGTGACAATAAATCTTTTGCCCGCGGTAATGTTTTTGGATAGGAGTGATATGGGTGATACGGATAAAAGCAGGATAATACAAATAACAATGCTCCTGATAGATGAGTGTTGTTTAAAATTATTTTTCATTGGTCAATAACCTCCCGGGGTGATTATTAGCGGGTTTAAAAACCCGCGCTACGTTCCACAACTCAGCCCAAACCTCGTAGCCCAAACCTCGTAGCCCAAACCTCGTAGCTCAAACCTTTAGGTTTGCTGATTTTTTCGCCTATATGGTAAATTTGAATGCAAAATGGCATATATATTTATTCTAAAATATACCTCCGATTCCCCCTCGGCGATCCTCTATAATAATGGACTAGAAAAGTTATAAAAGGAAAGCGTGGGGCAAAAAACGAAGGTAATTACAAACGAAGAGCACCGAATATGAAAGGAATATAAAATGAAAGATAATGCAAATATTATAAAACAAATAAATTCAATAAAATACAACGGAGTTATAGAAAGATACAGGGAATTTCTGCCGGTTAGCGATCAAACTCCCGTCATCACACTCCTTGAAGGGAATACCCCACTTATTCCTGCGAAGAACCTGGAGAAGATATTTCCCGGCTATAAGATATTCATAAAATATGAGGGCTTAAATCCCACGGCCTCATTCAAGGACAGGGGAATGACGCTCGCCATTAGTAAAGCTATAGAGGAAGGCAATGATGCAGTTATATGCGCATCAACAGGCAACACATCCGCCTCCGCCGCCGCTTATTCCGCGAGGGCGGGCATCCGTTGCGTGGTGCTGATTCCCGAAAATGCAATCGCTTTGGGAAAGCTGGCGCAGGCGCTTATTTATGGAGCGGAAGTAATCGCAATAAAGGGAAATTTTGACGACGCGTTTTCAATGGTCAAGGAAATCTCGTCAAAATATTCATACGAACTTGTCAATTCTCTTAATCCTTATCGTATAGAAGGTCAGAAAACAGGGGCATTTGAAATTGTGGACGTCCTTGGGGATGCTCCCGACTATTTCTGCATCCCCGTTGGAAATGCCGGCAACATAACCGCCTACTGGAAGGGATTCAGGGAATATAATGAATCGGGTTTGTCCGGGAAGCTTCCCAAAATGATGGGCTTCCAGGCAGAGGGAGCCGCCCCCATAGTTAGGGGACATGTTGTGAAGAATCCCGAAACCCGTGCCACTGCCATACGCATAGGCAACCCCGCCCGCTGGGAGGAAGCGGCGGCGGCGGCAAATGATTCCGGCGGCTCAATCAGTATTGTAACAGAAGACGAAATATTCGAGGCATACAAGATGCTTGCCGGCAAAGAGGGTATTTTCGTGGAGCCCGCTTCAGCGGCTTCCGTCGCCGGGATGATGAAGTCAATCAAGTCCGGAAAAATCCCGACGGGAAATACAATTGTATGCATAACAACAGGTCATGGCTTGAAGGACCCCGATTGCGCAATTCAGGAAAGCTCAAAACCAGTCACTTGCCCCAATGATATCGGTGAAGTTGTGAAGATTATTGAGGAGAGATAAGGGTTATTGAAAAGAGATAAATGAACATTCACATAAAACAGATGATAGTGACTCCCTCCCCGCTTCCAGCTAATCTTTCATGACATTTCCTCAACCTCCGATGGGGACTGGATTTCAGAGGTCAGGAGATGTCCCGGGACAAGGTCTTCAAGCTCCGTTGCTTTGCCTCGGACATCCGGTTTAGAGGTTTTTCAAATATATGGAAGGGGGAAATGAGAAGCGAGAAATGAGAAAAGAATTTCTCAACTCTCGTCTCCCGATTCTCTTTTCTTATTTCCACCACACCATTAACCTTCAGAATCTGGAAGCCTCTGAAGAGGCTAAGACGGCGTGGTTAAGCCATTCTCTCTCCACCACAATAAATTGTGGTGTTGTTCTAAAAAACAATTGCGGTGTTGTTCTAAAATTAATAGTTGCATTATTGTCAATGCACTCTAAATATCACATCCATTTCCATATAAATGTATATAAAGATTAGGCTTGCGGGGGGGAATTAAAAGGGGGGATAAATTCTGGAAATAACGTCAAATTGCAGGAGCTGTCTCCCCGAAATAAGCTTGCCCCGGTGGAAGGACATTGTTCGGATTTATTCAGACCTCCATTATGGGAAGAACTCTCCAAAGTCGATTTTATGCCGTTTCCAGGCTGGTCGGGAGACCGGCATCTACCCAAATTGTGGGGTGGTTTGAACAAGCCTTGGTTCAGGATGACCGATACAAGCTACTTAAAAATGCGTAATTCCCGACATTATATATATTCTCAAAACAACTATTATTATTCCTTCCCTCCATGCGTACGAAGGATTTCGGCTATTTCTTCCGCCGACATCTCATTTGCAATTTTCAAGGCCGTTCTTCCTTTTTTATCTTTCATATTGATTTTCGCGCCTTTGGATATCAGCAATTCTACTATATCGGCACGCCATTTAGTCACTGCGCACATCAAGGGCGTCTCGCCATTTTTATCCTTTGCGTTTACCTTTGCCCCTTTGATTATCAGTAACTCCGCTACTTCCCCGTTTCCTTTGGCAACCGCTTCAAATAACGGTGTTCTGCCTTGCCCGGATTTTGCGTTGACATCCGCCTTCCCGGACAGGATCAACTTCACTGTTTCCATATCTCCCCGCTTCGCCGCCTCATGAACGGGTGTCCTTCCCTTGCTGTTCTTCTGATTGACATCTGCGCCCTTTGACAAGAGCAATTCTACAATCTCTGTTTGCCAATTTGCCACTGCGTACATCAGGGGTGTCTCGTTCCTGTTATCTTTTGCATTGACCTTTGCTCCCTTTATTATCAGCAATTCTACTACTTTCACCTGCCCCTTTTTTGAAGCACAGTGCAAAGGCGTCGCTCCGTTTTCGTCTCTTGCATTGACCAGTTTTGGATTCTTTTTGAGAAGCGCATTGACTCTTGCCGGGTCGCCTTTCTTTGCAGCTTCGTGAATTTCACTGGATAGAGCCGCTCCTGTGGTCAAAATCAACGACGCCAGCAGAAATAAAATACTTACTATCCTCTTCATACTAATTCCCCCATTCGTTTAATTTTAAAGTTTGCTCAGGATTCTTTTCTTCAAGCTAAATACCGGGTCAGATCACAATGAATTTCATATTATACCCCTTGTTTCTTGCCAAGTCTTCCAGATCCTGACAAATTTCTTCGCATTGGGGATTCAGGCTGCGTCCCTCCTGCAGGATGAATTCCTTGCGAAACAGCATGGTCAACTCCCCCAGGATCATCATAACCAGCTTGCTGTCGCGGGCAAACTCCGCCAGAGCTTCCAACTGGCACAGAGCGTCGGCATCATCCCTGGGATTCCCGGACTTCATATATAGAATCTCTTCATCGGTTTCGCCTGCTTCTTTTATCAAGTCCGCCATCATGGGAGTCTTG
The DNA here is from genome assembly GCA_021107945.1 of Vulcanimicrobiota bacterium. Lineage (GTDB taxonomy): Bacteria > Vulcanimicrobiota > JAJTBE01 > JAJTBE01 > JAJTBE01 > JAIORV01. The sequence continues at coordinate 22,564 of JAIORV010000176.1, forward strand.
TCCCAGGGTATTATCCTGACCGTGGGAAGGACGGAAGGAGTTTCATCCGTATTGTTGCGGTCCCATAAAGAAAACACCAATCGTTGAAAATCATCATGTCTGGAACCCCCAAGTTTGATTGCATCCTGAATTTCCCGGGATCTCTTCCTGATAAATCTTCCTGCCCCATCGGGATTTGAAAATATTTTCTCTTCCACCTCTAATAGAAATTTATCCGTTTTCTCATTTATCTGCCCGGGAGTTAATTCTTCCTTTCCCCCAAACAAGTTTCGCCAGAAACCCATAATCTCATCCTTTCTTGCCACTTCTTTCCTCTATACTTTTGTAGAAGATCAGCAATTGTTTTCCATTGCAGTTCTCAGGGAATTTTATCGTCCCTGACATGAACAAAAAGAGGGGATTTCTCCCCTCTTTATTTATCGTTTCAATAAACAGGGCGAACCTGTCATTAAATCAGTCATCACTCTATTTTTGTTTTGGTTTTCTTGCTGATCCGTCCGGCCATACCTTCGGGCCCTTCTTGGTGGGATCGAATCTGACACCGAGACTCTCAATGGCCTCATCCCAATGTGTGTCTTTGGCAAACTGAAGTGCTGTGTAATCCTCACCGAATGAGCCTTCTGTGGGAGCATAAATGTGAAGTCCCTTTGACTCAGGGTGCGTTTCCGGGTTTACTTCGTTGGCGAACACAACTTCTTCGACGGCTTTTGTTACGTTCAGTGCCGCTTTCTTTACAGCTTCATCGGCTGTCTTCTCGACAATATTCCTTGAGAGATGATGCAGGTCACGCATATCATTGTAAGGAGACCATCCTCCACCGTAATTTTCGGTGACTCCGATAGCATCTTTTATTGCCTGTTTGTCATCTGTTTTCTTGATTGCTTGTGCAAGTTTTTCGGTTGTATTCTTCAGGAAATCCATCCGATACATATCTGTCGCTGAGAATGTGGGAATATCGTCATTGTGCTGCTCATTGACTTCAACAACCACTTTGGCGAATTCATACGGTGATACGTTGATTCCCTTGTGTAAGTTGTTCTGAGTTCTCTGAATTGCCTGACCCAGCGTTCTGCCTCCCAGCATTGAGTCATATGTCCAGCCAGGGCCGCCTTCATTCTCTTCTGCCGCAAGCAGAATATTTCCTACTTCTTTTAGCTCATATGCAATTTCCGTTCCTGCCATCAGGCAAGCATCGAAGCCTATGATGTCAAGTTTCTTTCCGGTTTCTTCCTGAGCCTCTGTAAGAGCTTGCCTCATCTGGGGCAATGACATGAAATCACCATCTGACTCATCAGACATTGCTCCGGTGAATCCGCCACCATGATCGTTGAAGATAAGGGCAACGTTGTCAGCCGGGAATCTCTTCATTGCATCAACGACAAACTTTTTCAGGGTCGCAGGGCTTGACATGTCAACTTTATCGCCATGCTCCTCTATTATCTCGGAGTTGAGTTTTCCAACCTCGTCATCCTTGGTTATGTATAGTGTACGGCAACCCTGCCACTGTCCGGGTGTCTGCTCACCCTCTTTTGTTCCATGATCCATCGGAGCGGGGTGGGGACCCACATCAACATAGGCAACAATATGGGTATCACTATCCGACCCAACCTTCTCCTGCTGATCCAGGTTATTCAACTGATACTTGGTCAGGTTGCAGTCCGCTGCCACATAATTCATGAAAAGCCATTTCTTTTTTGGTTTCATTCCGGGATCCTGCGGGGCCTGTTCACCGATGTCAACCTTATCCTTCGGAGTTCCAACGGTTTTATTTTCAGTCTTTTTGACAGAGGATTGAGCCTGTCCCGCAATGGAAGTCTGCTGCTGAATCTTTGAACTGCCAATCTTGTTAATATCCATTAATTTTCCTCCTCGATTTTTTTATATTCTTCGAAATTTGTATTTTATCCGGATATACTTTCCAACTCACCCCTTTCAGTATTTATGTTTTATTTAAATATCTTCTAATTAATTTTGTGTACCCGGATACATCCCCGGCGATTTCAATTATCATACTTTTCCAATACGCTAAACAAAGCATGTCATTTAAAGTATATCACTTACATATAGCATAGACAACAAAGTTTTGTTACAATTTGGTTAACAAATTGTCATTTTCAGACTTTTCCATGTATATTGTGCGGGTTGGGAATGCAAATTCAATCCCCATGTTTTCAAAGGCTTTGATTATTGAGAGGCCGACCTCCTGCCTTGCCCTCAGGAAATCATCCCATGCTGTGGATTCAATAAAGAAATAGAGGAAGATGTTTAAAGAGGATTCCTTGAATTCGCTGAAATAAATATAGATACTGTCTTTGTTTGTTTCCGGGTGATTTTTGATTATTTCTCTTATTTTCTCAACCGATTTTTCCAATTTGTCCGCACCGGAGTTATATGTAACACCGATATTCATGACAGCGCGTTGCATCCCGCGCCTGGAAATATTTTCAACATTGCTGTTTGCGATAACGCTGTTTGGAATGCTCACCAGGCTTTTTGCAAAAGTGCGGATTTTCGTGGTTCTAAAGCCTATATCCTCGACAATTCCTTCGACTCCGCTCACCTTTATCCAGTCGTCAATAAAGAAAGGCTTATCAAGGAATATTGTAACGGAGCCGAATATATTGGATAGTGTATCCTTTGCGGCAAGAGCGACAGCGAGTCCGCCGATACCGAGTCCTGCAACGAGACTTGATACCGAGTACCCCAGGTATTGAACAATGAAGATAAAAGCAATAGAGCCTATGAAGCACTTGATCGCCTTATTGATAAGCGGTTGAAGTGTACCTATCATCTTCATCCGTTCATCCCTGTATTTATCCTGTATAATAAGTGTCCCAATGTCTGTTAATCTGAATAAACACCAAACTACATCAACCACAATAAAGATATGTGTTCCCTTGAGCAGAGCTTCTCTGCAATAAATCGGGTTAAGAATTGTAATTGCGATATAAAAGGCAATCAGATAAATAAAAACGTCGACAGGTCCTGTAATAGCTTCAAGAAATTTTTCATCATATGGGTTTTTTGTCTCCAGCGCTTTATCTCTTAATTTTACTGTCATGATGTAATTTACAATCTTTATAACAATCGCCGCAATTAATATCGTGCCAATGGCAAATACAACCTGGCGGTTTGTATAATTTTCTGCAATAAAGAATTTTGTATCAAGAAATTGTGTAATTTTTTTTCCAATATATAAAAAAAACATAACTCAACCATCCTATATTATTATAATCTCAAGCTTGCTCATTATCGATTTGATTATCATTTCCTGCCTCCAACGTAGAATTCAGTTCTATTTTCTCCTCATCCGTCACCTGAATTAACTTTAGTTCAAAGGGTACTTCTTCCTGTATTTCCATCTCCCGGTCAAATACTTTATCAAAATCCTTTACAGGTACGAATCTGAATCCGCAAGTTGAGACGAGGATTCCTCCTGTGCGAAGAATCTCTTCATTGGGATAATCACGGCAAATCAGAGGTCTGTTTTTATAATCCTTGCATTCTCCGCCATCTCCGAGGTATTTGCAGGTAAACAAAGGGTTCCCGCTGGGATTTTTCCCGCGAATATAAAACCTTTCGTATTCGGAAAAAACTTCTTTCAATTGCTCGAATTCTTCCTCGTTTTTAACGAGCTTGCTTTGGTTGAAAAGCAGAATCATTGTACAGCAAGCGCCGCACTGATTACATTTCCCCTCACGAATATAAGATTTCCCCATCAATCTATATATAAGTTTATTGATGGACTGAATTATCTGTGTTATTACATATTTCATTAATTTCCTTATTTCCTCATTTCCTTAGAGGAAAAATTCCTCATTTCCTTATAAAAAATCCTGTCTTCCTCGCTCAATAATCATTATCCGTGACCAGTTTTTCTAATTTCCTTCTTGTTAAATTGACATTATCTGTTATAATGTAAGAAATAATTTTGGATGTAAAGCAATGGATAATTATTCTTATCAAAGGCAGTATCAAAAAAAGGCAGAGGCACATGCCCAGAGACGCCGTGCAAAGGCGATGGAACCTCAGATTCGTCGTTGTTATATTCTTGATATGGATGTGCATATTCTTGTGGAATATCCCGATTATAAAAACCCCAACGTAAAAGGTCAATCCGGTGAAATATTTTGCTCCAATATTTTAAACTGCTATCGAAATAATGTCAAATGTCGCTGGAGTGGAATTTCTCCACATTATCCCAATCCGTTTAACCCAGATGCCCCAAGGCATAATAATGTTGTTTTTTAATATGTATCAAAAATTAATAGTGATATGTTGTACCTGACCTTAAATTTATTGTTAAGTCGCTGAAGCGACTCAAGGTCAAGATGAGAGTCGTCTGTTAGTAATTTTCCTCGCTCTGAAGCCGCTTCAGGGACATTCAATCTCAAAAATTCGTAAATCCTGTTCCAAATTTATTTGCAAAATCATGAAAATATTCAAGAAAATACTCCCATACTCCATAATCCTTGTATTCATTCTTGTTTTTTCTATTGCCCTTACTTTATTGGCAAAGAAACAGAAAAAAGAGTTTAAACCGGACGGGATTGTCATTCATTCATATGATTGCAAGGGACCTTATGGAAAGCACGCTCCCAAAGATTATGGCAATCCACTTAATAATTATCATTATATGGTAAAAAAGGACGGCACCATACTGAGGGGAAAACCCGGAAAAAAGATTCTTCCACATATTGGGAGCAAGTTTTTGCACAGATCGCTTTCAGTAATGGTGGAAGGTAATTTTCAAAAGGGACCGTTTATTAACTCACTTTCCGAGAAACCCGCGCTTCCCCAGAAGCAATTTATTTCATTAAAAAAACTACTGTTTATGCTAATGAAAAAAAATAAAATCCCGTTAGCTCAGATTGAACGTCACATGGATCACGATGAACGCAGGAATTGTCCCGGCTCCGGATTCCCATACTTCGAGGTTTTATATTCTATGTCACTTGACCTGATAAGAAAGCATGGCAACAAGCCCCTTGAAGAGATTTGTCGTGAAAAGGGAGTGAAGATCCCCATAGAAAATGCCCGGATGGTTATTGACAAATCAAAGTTTAAAATGGATCTGTATGCGGGTGATGTACATCTGAAGACATATTCAATCGGACTTTCACGCAAGCCTAAGGGGGACAAGGTGAAATACGGCGATCTCAAAACGCCTGTGGGGGATTTCTATATAACAGAGAAATACCCAATGAGAGCCTGGATGGAGATTAGTTACCCCGACAAAAAGCATCTTAAAATGGGATTAAAAAGAGGCTTGATAGACAAAAAGACATACAAGAAAGCTCTTGTTTGGGTAGAAAGAGGTGGAATTCCGCCACATGGCACAAAAATCGGGGATGATGTGGGGATGCATGCCGGAGGATTTCCATATAAAAAAATGAGGAAGAACTCCACGGCGGGTTGTGTATCCCTTGAGGATCCGGAAGCTTTCGAGATATATTATGCAATACCGCTGGGCGCTGGAGTGAAGATTGGGGAATGATTGAGGAAAAATTGAAGAAAAAAGTGGTTTTGCCATGGATATAATTAATAACAAAATCATTCCTTTGATAGGAGGCGAAAATGCCCTTTCAAAGATTAGTGAAAATCAGCCATCATCTCATACAACTTACAATACTTACCGTCGGTAACGGCAAGGTGTTTTCCGTCGGGGGAAAATTTGATATCCATCCATACAGGCCCCATGTAATCTTCGGGGAAGAAGTTCCTTACCATTTCACCGGTTGAAGTATCCCATACATATAAACCCTTGTCTGTTGTTGATGCGCCGAGATATTTCCCGTCAGGTGAATAATCGATATTAATAAAGCATCCGGGTGATGTCAGAACTTTTTCAAGCTTGCCGCCTGTTGACCATATTTCCACTTTTGAGTTTTGCGTTGAAGCGGCAATGTGCTTTCCGTCGGGTGAAAATTGAACAGAGGTTATGGGATCCTTTTCTCTCTTGCCGAAATAAAGCCAATCCAGCTTTTCCATATCACGATGATTGTAACCGGCCCACATGTCGATATCGAGGGATGTCATTCTCAGTCCCGTATCTCTCACATTCATATAATGATGTATCCCTTTTGAGTTTTCATAGTATGAGGCGAACTTTTTGCCGTCGGGGGAAATATCAAATGCAAGTCCCACAAAAGTCGTCATCTTCTCCCCGGATCTGTTGTAAATATATAGTTGCTGGCAATCTTTCCCCACTATTATATAATTATCTCCCGGCGCGAATATGGCATATTCACTGGTAAAAGGAAGCTCCATGCAAGCTTCCTGTTGCCCCTTTTTCCAATCCCAGATTCTCCGGGTTTTATCATTAGATGTCGATACAAGGTGATTCCCGTCATTCGAAAATGCAAGCCAACGGACTGTCATCATATGCCCCGTGAGGGTCTGAATTAGTTTTTGGGTGCTGAAATCCCATATTTTAATTGTGTTATCGTCGGAACCTGTCGCAATATATTTGCCGTCGGGTGAAAAAGCTATACAAGTGACCTGCTCGCCATGACCCGACAGAACACCGGCTTCTCTCACCGGGAATTTACCGTTGTCCAGAATTTTGCCCTTTTTATTTTCTCCCGGATTGGCAGTGTTGGAAACAATATGGCTCTCGCCGGGAATTCGAGAAGATTTATTCTTTTTTTTAATTTTAAACAATCCAAATGTTACAATGGAGCTTAGTATTAACAGCATTATGATTCCAACCAGGTAAAAAGCTTTACTTCTTTTCTTTTTAATTTCCAACGGGGGGATTTTCTTCACGGAGGGCTTCACTTCCGGGGACATTAACTCTTCTTCGCCCTCTATTACATTAATCAAGCTTTTTGCAGAAGAAGGCCTACTGTCAATTTCAAATTCCAACATTCCGGCAACGAGCTTGCTTGTTTTTTCAGATATATCCGGATTCAACTCTCTCAAATCATCAAACTTGAATGGAGGCAATGAAGGATCGGAGGGATCCCTCCCGGTCAGGAGGTAATGCATTGTAGCTCCAAGTGAATATATATCGCTTCGGGGATCGGAAAATCCCTTATATTGTTCGGGAGAAGAAAATCCCGGTGTTCCGATTATTGTTCCTCTCATCTCAGGCTCAAATATCCGGGCGATTCCAAAATCAACCAGTAAAATCTGACCGTTCTTACCTATCATAAGGTTTGAAGGTTTCAGGTCCCTGTAAATGATCGGCGGCTCAAGGTTGTGTAAATAATCAAGAATTTCAAGAACCTGTCTTGCCCAATCAAGAACCGTATCCTCGACTATAGGCTTCTCCTGCCTTTTTTTTATGTATAACTCAAGATCCTCGCCCTCGATATATGTCATTACCATGAAAAGTTTTCCACCTTCTTCGAAGAAGTCAGTCACACGGGGAATTCCCGGATGTTCCAGCGTAAAAAGTATCCTTGCCTCTTCCCTGAATCTCTTTATGGAGTTTCTTTTCTCTTCATCGGATTCAAATTCCGAGAACATCTCTTTCAGGGCGACAATCTCGTCCAATTTCGTATCCTTCGCCTTGTATATATAACCCTGCGCCCCTTCATGGACTTTCTCAATTATCATATACCTGTTTTCTTCGATAAATTTTTCCATAAGAATTAACCTTCTTTTTGATGTTTGTTAGGACTTACGCATTATCAAGAAGAAACGGCTTGAATTCGTCATCCTGAACTTGTTTTAGGATCTATTCAAAAAACGTCGCCGTTATTAGATTCCGAAACAAGTTCGGAATGACGTTTGCGTAACTCCTTGTCTATCTATTATAAAACGGATTATTCATAATCCTGACATTGTATCCGTCGTTAAAGATAAGGTACTTTCCATCGGTAGTATATACAATATTACGAACACTGCATGCTATTGATGTGTCGTAAAAAGACTCCGTTCTGATCCTCATGGCAATCTTGCCGGTGGATAAATCCCATATAGCGGCGGTCTCGTCTGCAAAACACCCCGCAATATATTTTCCGTCGGGGGAATAATTGGGCTCAAATATAACAATAGCCTGGGAATTGAGTGTCTTGCTGATTGTGTGGGAATCGAGATCCGCGATTTTTATCCTCCCGCGGGTCGCCATTGCAACATTTTTCCCATCGGGAGAAAAACACATGCCGGAAATCTGACTGACATTATCGAATCTATACCCGGCAATATGTTCCGTGCCTGAATAATACATATTAAAACCATCCCCAAATGTCTTTAATGCAAGCTTCCTGCCGTCGGGAGACAGACAAAAATATCTTGCCCGTTCTTTCATCAGGAGCTTTTTCTTTAAAGAAATTTTCCTGAATATTCCCTTTGAGTCCGTCATAAGTATATTTTTATTGTCGGGAGATAGCTCAACGTGTTGGATTTCGGAGTCATTTTGCACCTTAAAAATAGGCTTTCCGGTGGAAATATTCCACACAAGAGCGGTTTTATCTTTGGAACCTGAGGCAAGGTATTTTCCATCTCTCGAAAAGCTCAGGCATGTTATGAAATCCTTATGTTTTTTAAGTAGCTTGACTACCTTTTTCTCCTTGAAATTCCAGATTCGAATATTGCCGTTATTATGGCCGACGGCAATTAATTTTCCATCAGGCGAAACTGCGACTCTTATTACAAATGACCACTCCATTCTTCTTCCCGGAAGAATATATCCGGGAACATCCTTTGGAGTTTCTGGAGTATTAAATGATATCGATTTACTTTCTTCCTTCTCTCTTGTATCCGGTGTAACGTTCGGGGTCGGCTTTTTTGAGCCTGATTTTTTCGTTAATGCAATACCGATGAAAAGAAGAAGGAGAATCAGAACGCCCGATATTATAGCAATATATTTAAAACTCCCGGCGGCTTTTTTGGGGGGAGGAGGTTGAACTTCGGTTATCCGAGCGATTATTTTTTTGTCCTTTATTTCAGGAAAAGGCTCATCACCGTTTAAAATCCTCAAAATCTGTATGGCCGACTCCGGGCGGTTTTCAGGTGAGAATTGAAGAGTCCATGATATAATTTTGTTGAATAAATCGGGTATTTCCGGGTTATATTTTTTTATGTCATCGAATTTAAACGGAGGATGAGAGGGATCAGCCGGGTCAATTCCCGTTAACAGATAATGGAGTGTTGCTCCAAGTGAAAACAGATCGCTTCTTGGCTCCGTGAAACCCTTGTATTGCTCCGGCGGAGCGAATCCCGGCGTGCCTATGGTTGTGCCCCTTTTTTGAGGCTTGAATATGCGGGCTATTCCAAAATCCACCATATATATCCTGTCCTGCCTGTCAATCATCAGGTTGGACGGTTTTATATCCCTGTATATTATGGGCGGATCGAATGAATGAAGATAGTGAAGTATCTCCAGGGTTTGCCTTGCCCAACCCTCCGCCTTTTCCGGGGATATAGGCTTATACTCCCGGTTCTCCATATATGTTTGCAGATCAATACCGTCAACTAGATCCATGACAAGGTAATATTTGCCTTCTTCCCGGAAAAAATCCGTAACGGCCGACAATCCGGGATGATCGAGGGTGAACAGTAATTGTGCCTCTTCTCTGAATCGCTTGACGGCATAAGCCTTGTCATCGTCGTTCCTGAAGTTGTCAATCATTTCTTTTACCGCAACGTGTTTGTCAAGCTTTGTGTCAAAGGCCTTGTAAATACAACCCTGAGCCCCCCGGTGGATTTCCTCGATTATTTTATATCTTTTATCACGAAGGGATTCTATCATTAAAATACCCCCCCTTTTTTCATAATATGATAGCAGATATCTTAATTTGAAACAACAAGTATTTTGTATTAATCATTTAACTTGGAATTATCCAATAATTTAGAAGTTGCTATCTATTCATCGAAAAGACCGGAGGCCGGAAGATGGAGGAAGATAAAGGATTGAGGAATGAGGTGTTGAAGTTTATGTGAAAACAAAAGGTGATGAAATGGAGATACAAAATCTTGATTCACTGCCGGTGCGTGACCGGGATAAAGAGGCAATTGAAAAATATATCAGGGCGATCCTGTCAAGATTCGGTGATGATGTTCTTGCAATAATAATGTATGGCTCCTCTGTGAAGGATAACTATTTTCCCGGGGCATCTGACCTGAACCTGATGGTGGTATTCCCTGAATTCACAACGGAAAAGCTCAAGGCGATTTCCCCCATCGTAAAAGGATTCAGAGGAAGAAACAGGATTGAGTCATTTGTAATGGGATTGAATGACATAGTAGCTTCCGCTGATGTTTTTCCCATCAAGTATCTTGATATCAAGAAGCATCACAGGATCCTCGTGGGCAATCCGATATTTGATGAGATTGAGATTGATTCTTCGAACATCCGGTATGATCTTGAGAGACAGGTGAGAAACATCAGTCTTCGCTTGCAGCAGATGTATATGCACAGTAATTATACCGCCGGCGAACTGAGAACCATGGTCGTATCCAATTTTTCAGGATTCTCACGGCATCTTGCCATATTATTACACTTGATGAATGTGGAAACACCGGTAAAAAAAGAAGATATAATAAAGAAATCGGGAGAGTATTTAGAACTTGACGTAAGCGTCCTTGAAAAAATAATCTCGTTAAAACAGGGAGGTAATACCCCGCCGCGAATTGCCATGCTAAAGATTTTCGATGAATACCTGGATATTGTGAATATTGTGGTGGAGATAGTTGACAAATTTGTTGTAAGTTAAATCAGCTTTTTGACGGGTTTTTCTTGATGTATGGGGATTGACACAGCGAAAAATCTATTAAACTTTGGGTATTACGCCGAGGGAAATTACTCTCAGTTGCCCGGACTGAATATATACAAAATCTTTCAAGGATCCAATTTTCAGAATCCGTCTCTTTGTTAATATCTTTCCCCATATTTACGAAGAAGGTTAACTGTGTTGGTATGGCCATTTCTTACTGCATATTTCAGAGGGGTCATACCATAATTGTCCTTCGCATTTACATCCGCCCCCTTGGATATAAAGAGTTTGGCAGTATCGGTTTTGCCGTATTTTGCCGTATAGTGCAGAGGTGTCCGTTCTCCATTGTCCTTCACATCGATACTTGCGCCATTGGAGATAAGGAGTTTGGCAGTGTCTGTCCTACCTTTACCTGCCGCATAGTGCAGGGGTGCCGCCCCATAATTGTCCTTCGAATTTACACTTGCGCCTTTGGATATAAAGAGTTTGGCAGTGTCTGTTTCACCTTTACCTGCCGCGTGGTGCAGAGGTGTCCTTGCATCATTGTCCTTCGAATTTACACTTGCGCCCTTGGATATAAGGAGTTCGGCAGTGTTTGTTTCACCTTTAGTTGCCGCATAGTGCAGGGGCATCCGTCCTCCATTGTCCCTCGCGCTTATACTTGCGCCCTTGGATATAAGGTGTTTGGCAGTGTCTGTTTCACCTTTACCTGCCGCATTGTGCAAGGGTGTTCTACCATATGAATCCTTGGCATTTATATTTGATGAATCCTTTACATTTACATTTGCTTTTTTTAGTTTAAAAAACATAAAAGAAGCGAATATTAATGATATTAATATAAAAAAAGATAATGCCAGCAGACCAAGGGGGAGCTTTTTTCTCTTTAGAAGCCTTACAACATCCGTATTACCCATCTCTGCTGCCAATCCCAAGGGTGTCTGACCTCTCTTGTTCTTCGCATTTACATCTGCGCCCTGATTGATATATTCCTCAACTTTATCAGTTCTGCCGTTCTTCACCGCCTCAAAAAAATCATCATATCTATCAAATTGCTTCCCGGGATAATGTGAAGGAGATGGGGGAGCATGAGCAGGTGTGGGTGTAAGTGCAGATGCAGTTGTAGGATACTGTCCGCCGCCTCCATCCAGTATCTCAAGTATCTCATCAACCGAACCGGGACGGTTGACACTGGACATATCCACCATGGACATGATGAGATTATCGAGAGATTCGGGAACATTTTTATTGAAGTTTCTCGCCGGTTCGAATGCAAAAAGAGGACGGGACGGGTCTTCGGGATCAATCCCTGTAAAGAGGTAATGAATCAAAACTCCAAGGGAGTAAATATCGTTGAGCGGAGAATCATTGCCCCTGCCCTGGTCCGGAGAAGCATAGCCAGGAGTACCCCACATCGTGCCTTTTTGCCGGGACTTCAATGTCTTGGCAATTCCAAAATCAACAAGATAGAGTTTATTGTCTTTAATCATTATATTTGAAGGTTTCAAATCGCGGTAAATAACAGGTGGAGTTTGAGAATGCAGATAAGAGAATATATCGAGAATTTGCCGGAAATATCCTATAACTTCATCAAAAGAAAGCGGTGGAATGTTCTGCTTCAGATAGCATTCCATATCCATACCTTCGATGAATGTCATGACAAGATAATGACACGTTTTTCCGTCAGAATCCTTTTCGGTGAAATAATCCATTACCTTGGGAAGTCCTCCGTGATGGAGCTTCGCCAGTAGTTTTGCCTCTCTCAGGAACATTTCCTGAAATTTCTTCCCGTCTGCATCGAGGTCATATGTTGCCTGCATTTTTTTAACAACTACAGTCTCTCCCAGGCGTGTGTCAACAACTCGATAGACACAACCCATGTTACCCGACTTTATTATGCTCTCCACTTGATATCGGTTGTCCAGAAGCTCAACTTTCCGGGTGGCTCCCGGTGACATATTCACTCCACATTCGTTGCAATATATCGCCGATGTTTTTTGCTTTTTTCCACAGGCAGGGCAGAAACTATCCATAAGTGTCCCCCAAAGAAAATTATTAATTCATACAGATCCCTCACTGCAGGAGAGGCTTCCGTCCTCGATTTCATACCATTTCCAGACTGGTCGGGAGACCAGCCTCCACACAAATCCTGGGGCGGTCTGAATAAATACTGATATTTCAATCTTGATTATATTATTCAATTTCAGTGAAACATGCCCTTCCTTATTGAAAAAAAGTGCGTGAACTGTCAATCTGAGTGCTATAAGAAAGAAAAACTTTACTTCGACGACTTTCTCAAAGACGGATTTTTCTTGATGTATGGGGATTGACGCAGCAAATAATCTCAACCCCAATGGTATAGAGGGAGCAAATCTCGATAATTGGGAGGATTATTTTGAAGGAGACCCCTGGGGAAGAGATCCTTCGCTGTGGAAGACATCGCAGGTAAGTAAAGTGATCGTTTTTCGCTCAGGATGACATCATGGACGACCCTCTTGCGGGAAATCCTTCGCTGTAAAATTATTTTATCTAAAAAAATCCATCATGCTATTGACTAAATGAAATTAAATATATATAATGTGCAGTAACCCTTGTAAAGGGGTTTTTTGAAGTTCAATGAAAGAACCGATGGAGATAGAGAAAACAAAGGAGTTGCAAATATATGTTAGGTTTTATTTTTAACAGGGCGGTGATTATGTTTGCCCAGGTAACAACGGGCACGCCTGTAGGCGCACCACCCCCCGCAGGAGGAGCGGCGCCGGTGCCGGTGGCTTCCCCGGGAATAGTCGGGACAATGGCGGCCAAGGCACCTGCGGCTTCATACGGAATTTCGATCTGGCAGGGTTTGTTCCTTGTTGTATATTTCCTCGTATGTGTTGGACTGGTAGTTACCGTACTGCTTCAAACAACAAAGAGCGAAGGGCTCTCAGGTATAATCGGAGGAGCGGCGCAGTCAGTGTTTAAAGGAAAAAAAGGATTTGAGGACAGACTAAAGGAAGCCACAACTGTCCTTGCTGTGAGTTTTATTGTACTGTCGCTGTTATTGAGTATAGTCGTTTTCCGTAAATAAACCGACTATGGCAATGTGATGAAATCAGAATATTTGCCAGGTTCTGTTGCAACGGCGATAGTCTTGTATGAAAATATTGTGGTTTTTAAATAATTAAATATCAAGAAGGTGTATATAATAATGAAAACTAAAATCCATCCAAAACTCTTTAAAACAACCGTCACCTGTTCTTGTGGAAACAACTTTGAGACATTTTCCACCCAAAAAGATCTTCGTGTGGAAGTATGCTCTGCATGCCATCCTTTTTACACTGGTAAGATGAGGCAATTCACCGGTGGAAAATTGGGAAGAGTTGAGAAATTCCGCAAGAGATATGGGTTAGAGTCTAATTTAATTGAATCTTAGGTGAAAATTTAACTTGCCGGGAGCGATTTTTCTCCCGGCAAGTTTTTTTATTGGAGAAAAACTTCCATAACAAAATGGAGGAAGTAAAAATGCACGAAGGATTTCCATATGGCTCGATTGAGGTCATAAGTGGAGGTATGTTCTGCGGCAAGAGCGAGGAATTGATACGCCGTGTGAAGAGAGCCTCCATAGCAAGGTTGAAAGTACAAGTTTTCAAACATTCAATTGATAATCGCTATAACGATATTCTGGTTACCTCCCACAGCGGCTTCACATACGAAGCACATGCGGTTGTTAACATTGAGCAAATAAGAAAGTTGCTTAAACCAGACACGCAGGTTGTGGGAATTGACGAAGCACAGTTTTTCAGTGACAGTCTCCCTGCTCTTTGTCGGGAGTTGGCTGATAATGGAATCAGGGTAATAGTGGCGGGACTTGATCAGGATTTCATGGGGCGTCCCTTTGGTCCCATTCCTGTTCTTCTTGCAATTGCGGAGCATGTTGATAAACTCACCGCAATCTGTATGAAGTGCGGCAGACCCGCAACCAGATCCCAGAGATTAATCGACGGCAAGCCTGCTCCATCTGACAGCCCTGTCATTGTAGTGGGCGCCAGCGAGAGTTATGAAGCACGATGCAGGAATTGTCATGAAATTGATGACCGAAAGCTGGGACTTGTTGAGCAGGAATTGCAATAAGAAAAAAAACCGGAGGAATCTATATGCTGGAGAAACTCAAGATAATTGAAGATAGACACAAAAAAATCACTGAACAGCTTTGTCAACCCGAGGTGTTAAGGGATCCCAATAAGTTGAGAGACCTTTCAAGAGGGCGTTCGGAGCTTGATAATATAGTGAACCTTGCTGCCAAGTATAGGGAAGTATTAGGTAACCTTGAAGAAGCCGGGACCATGCTCGAAGTGGAAGAAGATCCTGAGATGCTGGAATTCCTCAAGGATGAAAAAACATCTCTCGAAAAAGAGCTTAAAGATCTCGAAAAGAAGATCCTTCTGGAGCTTATACCTAAGGATCCCCATGCGCATAAAGATATAATCATGGAGATTCGTCAGGGCGCCGGCGGGGAGGAAGCGGCATTATTTGGAGCGGATCTATTAAGGATGTACCTCAAATATGCCGAGAAAAAAGGATTCAAGACAGAAATACTCGATATTCACGAGAAAGAGCTCGGGGGTATAAAAGAGGTTGTTTTTTCTGTCAAGGGGAAAGGCGCATATCGCGCATTAAAATTCGAAAGCGGCGTCCACAGGGTACAACGTGTTCCCAACACAGAGGCGTCCGGAAGGATCCATACCTCAACCGTAACAGTGGCGGTTCTCCTGGAAGTCGAGGAAGTGGAGGTTGATATCAATCCCACTGATCTACGGGTTGACACATATCGCTCATCGGGAGCCGGCGGACAGCATGTCAACAAAACCGATTCCGCAGTGAGGCTAACCCATGAACCAACGGGAATAGTCGTCGCCTGCCAGGATGAGAGAAGTCAGCGTCAAAACCGTGAAAAGGCGATGCGTATTCTGAGGGCGAAGATTTATGAGGTTGCCTTGAAGGAGCAGGAGCGAAAGATTGCATCATCCAGGAAAACTCAGGTGGGGACCGGGGACAGGAGTGAGAAAATTCGTACATATAATTTCCCCCAGTCAAGGGTGACGGATCACAGAATTTCGCTATCACTCCACAATCTGGAATACGCCCTTGAGGGTGATCTGGACGTTATTATTGCGGCATTACAGAAAAACGAGAGGGAAGAGCAGTTAAAAGCGGCCGTAGAATAAGTAAAAACTCATGAAATGTTAACATAATTTTCATACAATTTCTATTCGGTTTGTACTATAATGTAAAGGACTAAAATTGGAAGTATGCAGGGAAAAGGCAGACAGAAGCTTTTCCCCTCTTCAGGGTATATAATATTTTACTGTCGTAACATGTGAAAAAAGTTCTGTGTTAATCTGAAAACTTTTTGGGTTATCCGAATAACATCAAGTAAGATCACAGAACCTCCAACCTTTATAACGAAAGGGTGTAAGCGGTGGATATAGGAAGAACTAAGGCTATAACCGGTAGAATGCAGGTAAGTAAATCACCTTCAAAGGCCACAGAGAAGCAGAACAAAGCTCTGGCGAGCCTGACCGATGATATCGTCACAATCAAGGGCGAAAGTAAATCGGATGCGCAAGGTGCTGCGAAAGTTGCGGTCAAGGATTCATCTTTAACCGACAGCGCCAAAACAGTTCCTAAAGAGTCGGTGAATGCGCAAGCAAAAACCGGAAGGACGGAACCTCCTCCGAAGACGATTTCCGTTATCGAGGAGAAACCCGTGGAGAAGACGGCACATGCAGGTGTAAAGGAAGCGGAACCTAAGAAACAATATGATGAAAATTTCATCCCCGGTGATAGTGCAAAACTAATTGACACGAAAAGTACTGTCGAGAATCTGACCAAGCTTGCCCGATCCGTGAGGATGAAAGAGAATGTGCTTCTGGTCGGACCCACCGGTGCAGGTAAAACCGCTATAGTAAAATACCTGTCGCATCTCACTCAGACCGGTCTGCGTCGTATCAACCTCAATGATATGACGGATATTACGGAAATAATCGGTGGATACAAGCCCAACGATCAGGGACGCCCGGAATGGCAGGATGGAATTGTCGTTGATGCGATGAAAAAAGGACAGTGGCTGCTTCTTGACGAGGTAAACCTTGCTGATCCGGCGATTCTCGAGCGCATGAACTCACTTCTTGATGATGACCGTTACCTGGTTCTGACAGAGAAGGATAACGAGATGGTAAAATCGCACGATAACTTCAGGGTTTTCGCCACGATGAATCCGTCGTCTTATGCCGGTCGTAAAAAACTATCAGCAGCGATGATGAACCGTCTTCACAAGATATGGATGGATGGACTGGAGCCCCAGGAGATGGTCGAGATAATGAAGCTCAAAACGGATCTTGGCGACAAGACCCTGCTCCAGATGGCAATGTTTCACCAGACAATAGCAGATATGTCCGAGCATCGCCAGATAGGAAAGAGAGACGGCCCTTATCCGTTTACACTAAGAGATACTCTTAAATGGATCAAGAGAGTTAATCATTTCAGGGAAAAAGAGAAAAATACTAAAATAGGCAAGTTAATATGGCGGGAAGCATCACATGTCTATAAAGATAGATTTATCAAAGATTCCGACAAGGCAATCGTCGAGGATACATTGAGATTGACATTTGCGGAGAAGAATAAACCCGCAGACGATGTCAAGCCCTCTATCACGGAAAACGGCGACACCGTGACCATTGGAGCGGTCGATCTTGATGTCAATCCCAAGGGCGGACAGTTTGTGCCAGGCAAGAAAGCAAAGCTGGTCAACGTCGGCTCCACGGTAACAGTCCTCGAGAAGATGGCGAAATGTACAAAATTTGATGAGCCGGTGCTGATGGTCGGACCTACCGCCTCCGGTAAAACGGCGATGGTCAAGTATATGGCAAATCTGACAAACAACAACCTCAGAAGATACAACCTGAGTATGCAAACCGATACGACGGAGTTTATCGGCGGATATAAACCCACGGGTGTTCCCGGTGAGTATGTATGGTCTGACGGTATCCTTGTGGATGCTATGAAAAAGGGCGACTGGGTTGTCCTGGATGAGATCAACCTTGCAGAGCCTGCAATTCTTGAGAGAATCAACTCTCTGCTTGACGGTGACAGGAGTCTTGTTCTTACTGAAAAGAGCAATGAGCGTATTGAAGCAACCCCGAATTTCCGGGTCTTTGCAACAATGAACCCTGCCACAAGCGAGTATGGCGGAAGAAAAGAACTGTCCCTGGCTATGAGAAACAGGTTCAGTGAGATGTGGGTGCCGGGAGTTACGGAAGCCGATGAACAGAAAGAAATCGTGACGGTATTCATGAAGAAAGTACCTGATGGAGAAAAAATCGCACCCAAGATGGTCGATTTTCAGAACAAGCTTGCCGAGAAGGTTAAGAACAAGGAAATCGCTGCAAAACAGCGAGAGGGGTTTATCTATACTCTCAGGAACATCGGCAGATGGGCAGATTTCATGAAAGAATTTCACGAGGAATCCGGTGTTGAAGAAGCATTCCTCGACGGGGCAGATCACATATATGCCAGTGAAATTGCCGACAAGAAAGACCGGGAGACTGTCAGGAAGTTGGCGAGAGAGATCTGGAGCGGCAAGGAAGAGGTTGAAGAGAGTAAGGACGAGAATAAGACCGAATAATGGTAGCGAAGGTTTTTAGACCTTCAATACAAGGGAAAGCTAAAGCATTCCGCTACCGGCTTCCCCCCACCGGCTTAACCAGGTAGCGAAGGTCTTTAGACCTTCCATGCAAGGGAAAGCTATGCAAGGGAAAGCTAAAGCTTTCCGCTACCGGCTTAGCTACGGTAACGAAGGAGCGTCTTAAATGGGCATGATTGATAGAATAAAATCAGGACTCGGCTTGGGACCGGGACAGCAATCCGGAAGGACTCGGAAGAAAGAAAAGGGAGCGGAGATTGATACCCGTGATCGGGTAAATATTTCCGGAAAGAAATCTGATCAGGATCAGGGTAATCTTATATCTCCGGGTAAAATTCCATCCGGCAAAAAGGAATCCCCTGTTCAGCAGGCGGATCCCACTGTCCAGCAGTTGGAGACCGCCGAAAAGCCTAAAAGTCCCAGGATAAAAGTAAATGCAGGACCCAACAATCCTACCAATATTGCGATGATTGATGATCCGGTCAAACCCGCTTCCCCGGCGGTTGCCCCAAAGAATAATCTTAAGGATACAATTCACCGCATGACGGCAATTGCCCGCGCCGTCGGTGGAGATTTCAAGATGGATGTTGAAGAGGGTCAGGGCTGGGCTTATAATTTTCAAACAAACTCAATCACATATCCAAAAAAGGATCTGATTGACAAGCACCCTGATTATGCTCTTGGTGTTATTCTTCATGAATCCGCTCACAGGCGGTATTCACGTTGGTTTGTTGAGCCTGATCTTGAGGAAAATGAGCCATTCCTTTTTCTGAATAATGCAGTGGAGGATCCCAGGGTAAATAATATCCAGGTTTCCCGCTTCGCCGGAGCAAAGGATTTCTTTAAGAAAATATATGATGAAGATCTATTCCAACCTGAATTCGGCTCTGATATGATGAAACAGATTGTTGAGGGAATGGTTCAGGAAGGCGTTAGTCGCAAGGATGCCGAGAAAGCTGTGAAGAAAATGGGCGTAAAGATTCCACGCCACATTCAGTATGGACTGGGTCTTATATATGACTGGTACACCGAAGGGAAGACGGATCCCCGTATTAAGGATAAGAATGTAAAGAAAGCCCTGAAGGAGACCGCTCCTGTTTTCCGCGAGGCATTCGGGCTCAGGCGGGATATAATGACGAAAGACCTGACTCCCGCCGAGATAAACAAGCAAGCGATGGAATCATATCAGACCGTACGTGACAAATTATGGCCCGTATATCAGAAATTAGTGGAAGAAGACAAGAACAGTCTTGCGGACGGTCTTTCCGGTGGAAGCAAAGGTGGCAAATCCGGTAAATCAGGGAAACAGGGCCAGTCAGGACAATCAGGTGGATCAAGTGGATCCCAGGGTTCACAACAGCAACAGGGCGGCGGCGCAGGCGGTGCAGGCGGAGCGCAGCAACAGGATCAGAAACCCGGTGATCAACAAAACGCCGGAGGAGCAGGCGGAGCGCAACAACAGGATCAGAAACCCGGTGATCAGCAAAACGCCGGCGGAGCTGGAGACAAGCAGGGCGATGACAAGAAAGACGCCAAGGGAGCAGGAGGAGCAGGACAACAGGACAAGGACAAGAAGCCCGAGCAGGGCGCGGGAGCCGGAGAAGGTAAGATGGATCCGGAGAAAGCCCGTGAAATTGCGGAAAAAGTAATCGAGAACCTTGACAGACAGCTCAATGGCCAGAAATTCGAGGAGAAAGATCAAAACGCCCGCAGAGATAACCGTCAGGGCGGAAACCAATCCAACCAGGCAGGTCAACAGGGAAACCAGGCAGGCAAGCAGGGTCAACAGGGAAACCAGGCAGGCAAGCAAGGTCAGCAGGGAAACCAGGCAGGTCAGCAAGGAAACCAGGCGGGTCAACCGGGCGGTGACGGACAGAAAAGCAAGGGACAGGGCGATGACGCCAAAGGAGGAGGCCAGGGCGGCCAGACAAGCGACATCGATCTACCCTCTCTCGAGGATCTTCTCCAGAGAAAGATGGAGATCGAGGCTCGAAACGAAGCGATGCAGTCTCCCTATGACCGCTATGTATATGACACCTGCGACTTTTCCGATGAATTCTCCGGTGAACTAAAGAACTTTATCCACGAGCAAGAGAGACCCAGGTATGCGGGTAATTTCCGCACGGGAAAGAAGCTCAATCTCAGAAGAGCGATGCAGTCTGAAGCCAAATATCAGTTGACAGGCGAATTTGACGATGAGATCTGGCTAAGAAGAGAGAACCCCCAGAAAAGAGATCACCAGTTCATTTTCGTGCTTGATGAGTCCGGAAGTATGCGTGGTGGAGAAAAATGGGAAAATGCATTAAAAGGACTTGTTCTCTGCCAGGAAGCTCTCGACGATCTGGAGATTGACTTCGGCGTTATCGGGTTCTCCGATAATCCACAGATCCACAAGAAGCTCGAAGACAAGTTCGACGAGAATTTCAAGGACAATGAACTCAACCAGATCATGAATAGTGCTTCGGGTGGAACAAATGATGCCGATGCCGTGCAAATCGCTCTGAACATGCTAAAGCATCAGGACCCCGAGAAACAGAAGACAATTATCGTTATTACCGATGGAGAGGGTAAGACCGAGGAGATGAAAAAACTCATCGAGGAAGCTGAGGAGGCAGGTATCAGGATCGTCGGCGTAGGCATCGGCGAAGGTACTTCCGCTGTGGAGAAAGTCTATAAGGATAAAGTAAAAGTAGATCGAATCGCCCAGCTTCCAACGGAACTTTCAGATATTATCAGGGAGCAGGTGGAAGACAGCTACAGTTCCAGCTAACTTCAAAATATATTTTACTTAAGATTTTTTATAACAAGGGATGCAAGAAATTGCGTCCCTTATTGTATAATGAAAAAGCTATTTCTCAAAAATAATGTCTTGTTCTTTGGGCGGCGGGACGCCACCCCCACCCTCACTCTAACTTCCACCGGTATAACAACATTGGTGGCTGCGACAGGATTTCGCAGGAGCCTTTTCCAAAGGCGACATTTTCGCTTGCGGTTTTAGTCAGAATTTTATATTTTACATGTCAATTTCGAGAAAAAGGTATTAGGGAATCCATAAAGAATAGGTTAAAGCTAATTGATGTATTTTATAGGCTGATTTTTTTATTGGCCTGTTCAACGTTATAAAAGTTATAATTAATATCCCCTTCAGAGAGGCTGGTTGATTTTATGAAGGAAAAATTATCGGATGCCGTATCTTCCTTGTCGGTTGATTTCCTGGACATAAGGATGGAGAACCGATGGGAGACCAGAATCAGTTACAAGGGCAAGAACCTTGAAGAATTATCTCACACAAAAAGCTCCGGCGGTGTTGTAAGAGCGCTTGACGAGGGGTCCTGGGGCATTGTCTCGTTTACTGATCTCTCCCGCCTTGAAAAAAGTTTGTTTCTTGCGGTACGAGAAGCCAAAATCAAAAAAGGCGGAAAGAGTAAACTGGGAGAAACCCCGGTGGTAAAGGACAATGTAAGAGCGAAAATGAAAATAGATCCTCGGGATATCCCCCTTGAGGAAAAAGCTTCACTCATGAAGCAATACAATGAAAAGTTGATGGATCATAGTCATAATCCTTCTTCCATGATATATTACAAGGATACTTCGGTTGAAAAATTTTATATAAACTCCGAGGGTACTTATCTGGAACAGGAGCGTGTTGACTGCGGAGCGTCATACGGCGCGGTGGCAAGAAGGAATGAAAATATCCAGACCGCCCATGTCTCCATCGGGGGAACCGACGGTTGGGAAAACGTTCTTGAGATTGATGGTGTTATCGAGGAGTTGAATGAAAGGGCGATAACGCTGTTAGATGCAAAACCTGCAAGGGGAGGCAAGTTCGACTGTGTTCTTGACAATCGACTTACCGGAACGTTCATCCACGAAGCATTTGGTCATATGAGCGAGGCCGATCATATGGATGACAATGAAAAGCTTCAGGAGTTGATGGTTCCGGGCAAGAAATGGGGTTGTGACGAGCTTACAGTGGTTGACGACGGATCGGGTCCCGAGGGGGCTTCCGGAACCGATAAATATGACGACGAGGGCGTACCCACAAGCAAGACTTATCTCATAAAGGACGGTATTCTTGCCGGCAGACTTCACAGCAGAGAAACCGCCGGAAAAATGGGAGAGCCGGTAAGCGGAAACGCCCGTGCCGTTGATAACAGGTTTGAGCCTATAGTCCGTATGACAAACACATATATCGAGCCGCGGGATTGGACGCTGGATGAGATGGTGAAGGACATAAAAAACGGTTATTATGTAAAAAGCTCCAGGGGCGGCATGACCAACCTGGATATGTTCACATTTTCCGCCGGTGAAGCATACAGGATCGAGGACGGCGAGATCCGTGAGAAAGTAAGAGATCTCAGTCTTACGGGCAATGTTTTCGAAACCATGAAAAATATTGATGCAATAGGAAATGATTTCGAATTGTTCGGCAAGGGAGGCCGCGGAGGCTGTGGCAAGGGTGGCCAATTTCCCCTACCCGTGGGGCTTGGCGGCCCTCACATAAGAATTCGAAATGTTATTGTGGGGGGTAGATAAAATGAAAGAAGTACTGGATAAAGCACTTGATAAAGCAAAAGACGCGGAAGTTTTCAGTGTGAAGCTTGAAAAATACCCGGTTTCATTCCGGGGCAATAAGCTCAAGTCAATAAAAAGCCAGTTGGGGCGCAGCATAAGCTTGAGGGTCAATGTCAACGGGAAGCTTGGGTTTTCATCCGATTCCAATGTTGACAACCCGGAAGAATTCGTCAACCGCGCAATCGCAACCGCCCAGATGGGGCCTGAATGCCCATATCAATTCAGCAAGAGCGATTATATGACGGCGGTGGATCTTTTTGACCCAAAAACTGTAACAATCGATGTTGAAGACAGTGTGGAAATGGGATATGAAATCCTGGGAAAAATCCTCAAAAAAGCTCCCGGCACTCACAATGATGTGGATCTTGTCAAGGAGTTCCTTGAAGTTACATATATATCCGGCGATGTCGAGAAAACATATTACAAGACACTTTTCTCATACGACATATCAAATCTCCAGGTAAGAGAAGACGGATTTATATATATTGACGAACATGACTCATCCTGTAAATTTGTTGATGACCTTGATCCGGCCTTAGACAGACTTATCGAGAAAATCAACCTTTCCAGAACGACATTCGAGATGCCCTCAAAAAAGCTCCCGGTTATTTTTCATCCCAAAACCGTCAGCCAGTTTCTGAGCTCCCTCACAATGGGACTATCGGGGACATATCTCATGTCAGGAACTTCCCCCCTTGTCGGCAGGATGAGGGAGAAAATTCTTGACGAGAAATTCTCACTTACTGATGACGGAACGATACCGTTCGGCAGTGGCTCGAAAGGATTTGACGGCGAGGGAATCCCCAGCGGCAAGTTAAAACTTTTTGACAGGGGAATCTTATCAAATTACCTCCTGGATCTCAACTCCGCATATATGCTTGACATGGAGCCTAACGGATGCGCCGGAAGAGGACTTGATTCTCCTCCCGCACCTTCATCCTCGAACCTGATTGTAGCCACCGGAGATGTGCCCCTTCAGGATATGATCGGCAATATAAAAGAGGGAATACTTGTTGAAAGCGTAATCGGTGGCGGACAGGCAAACGTCATCGCAGGTGAGTTCTCACTCAATGTCTCACTGGGATTTCTCATCAGGAACGGCGAGATACAGGGACTTGTAAGGAATACAATGGTTGCCGGAAATGCGTATGACATGCTCAGGGATAAACTTGAAGCAGTGGGAGATAAAGCGATACGCATGGGATCCGTAAGTTCGCCCTATCTCATGTTCAAAGATGTGAGCATATCGGGAAAGGAGTAAGTTAATGAAAAGATCTATTATCCTTTTTGTTGTTGCTGTAATGCTTTTTTCATTGATCATTCCGGGAGTTTTGCAGGCAGGTGAAAAACCGGACCCCGCCAGAATATCCGATTTCGCAGTCTTCTTCAAGACATTTAAATCTGCGGTTAAAAATAAAGACAGAACAACCCTTCAAAAAATGATTTCAGATGATATATTCTATTCATTCGGGCCTATGAAACCCGGGGCGAAGAATTGTATCGCCCACATGGACAAAAATAAGCTTTGGGATAAAATGATGAAAATCCTGAACAAGGGATATGCATTCCAGAAAGAGATCAAGGGATATGTATCTCCACCCGATTTTGTAGAAAAAAAAGGTTATATGGGACACCGCGCCGGGTTTACAAAAAAAGAGGGATTCTGGAGGATGACATTTTTCGTGGTGGGAGATTAACATACTGACAGATATTTTATGTCAACTGTAAAATAGAATTTTATCAGATCTCCTTGCAGGTA
>JAIORV010000081.1 GCA_021107945.1 Vulcanimicrobiota bacterium
TTATAAGGCAATTAAAGATAGTAATTCAATCGCTTTTTTGACAAATTGAGTGATTTAATTAAAAGATGTCAGGCGTGCGAAATCTAAGAAGTAAGCTCCGTCTTGAGGAAGTCATCGGATTAAAGCAAATCATTCTTGATCCGCTCAGAATGACAGTTTGCATGCCCATCCAGGTAAGAAAACGTTGATATCTCCGTGTCCTCTGCGGTGAAATAATAACCTATTTCAAATCCCTCGGATGGCCGCCTTTTATCCAGTGTTCCTCGATTTTCTCAAGTGAATGTCCTTTGGTCTCGGGGACATAACAATAGCAGAAAATCAGCCCGCCAACTCCTACCAGCGCATATAGCCAGAATGTGCTGGGGGCTCCTATTTTCTGAATCAGGGAAAGGAAAGTGAGCGCAATAATGAAGTTGAATCCCCAGTTGGCAACCGTTGCGACACTCATCGCAAGCCCCCTTACTTTCAGGGGATAGATCTCGGAGATTATAAGCCAACATATGGGTCCGAGGCTCACTGCAAATGAGGCGATGTACAAAATCAGACTACCGACCGCTACCCATTTCAATCCCGCTCCCAATGCCGCTGTCTCCTTGAACGCAAATCCAAGCACACCCAGACTGATAATCATTCCGGTCAGTCCGACATAAAGCAGGGGTTTTCTTCCCACTCTGTCGATTAAAGCGATCGATACAACCGTCATTAATACATTCACAATACCCACGCCGATTGTTGCCGATATTGCCGCCATGGCGGATTTGAATCCCGCCATCTGGAAAATGGTAGGTGCATAATAAATGACGGTGTTTATGCCTGTACATTGCTGAATTAACATCATCACCACACCAATAATCAGGGCGGGACGAAGCCAGGCAACTCCCAACTCGGACCAGGACGCCCCTTTCTCTTTTGCAAAACTTTTCTTTATTTCTTCAATGTCCCCCTCAACTTGCTCCGCCGGTACAACCTTTTCAAGCACAAGGCGGGCTTCATCTTCACGCTTTTTCCCCAAAAGCCATCGGGGACTTCTAGGGAGAAAGAGCATGCCAAAACCAAGTATTGCGGAGGGTATAACTCCCACAAGAAACATGTATCGCCAACCGTGGGGAAATGAAGCGAATCCCCTGTCAACGAGGTATGAAAGAACAATTCCTATTGTGATGGCAAGTTGATTCAGGGAAACAAGAGCCCCTCTGATCTTTGGCGGGGATATTTCTGATATATACAAAGGCACGGTAAATGACGCCACGCCTATTGCAAGACCGATGATGACCCTTCCAGCTATCAACCAGTCAACGGAATGAGCAAGAGATGTGGCGAAAGAACCTGCGGCAAATATTATCGCCGTATAGATGATTAAGTTTTTTCTGCCTAATTTATCTGCAAGTTTTCCACTGAACGCCGCTCCCAGAATTGCCCCGATAAGAACAGCGCTCACAACCATCTCCTGGCTCATGGGCATTAATGACCAATCTTTTTTAATAAACAAAAGCGCGCCCGATATCACACCCGTGTCATAACCAAATAAAAGCCCTCCGGTAGCGGCAATTGCAGCTATGAAATAAACAAATCTGTTGTTCTGTTTACTTTTCTCATCAGACATATCAGTTTACCTCTTTCATAAATATTTATTATTAATTCTCCGGATCATCTTCCACGGTTTCAATAATATCAAAATCAGGCCTGGTTCCATCCACATCCGCCTGATCCTTCTCCCTGTGCCAATAGACCTTCTTTACTCCGAGCATGACCAGTATCCCCGTAATAACAATACCTGTTATGAAGCCTGTAATATGAGTTGAATATATGTAATTTCCATATAATGCATTGCCGGCAACGAAGAAAAGGCCAATAAGGTTTATAGCGAACCAGAAGACAATTGCAACTATTGAAGGAAGCTCGAACGGCAAAGCCTCGAACTTTGGATTCCATCTTGTACCCAAATCTAAATATATGAATCCGATCTTATTCCGTGGGTACAATATTATATATGCGGCAATCACCGCGCTTACGGCCTCGTATGATCCTATTACATGGTCGCTTGCTCCGGGAAAAGCTCTGGTATATATGAACCCCACAAGCGCGCCCGATAGTATATAGAAAAACAGGAAGCCTATGTGTCCGAATTCATCTTCGATATTATCTCCCATCATATAAAGGAAGAGCATGCTGAAAATCGCAATTACGGGGAATTTATGAAGAAACATGTATGTGAAATATGTATATGGCTGTGGATTGGAAGTGGATAGCCCAAATGATTGAATAGCATTATCAATCTGATTTGTAATAATCAGTGTCAGGAATATCATCACATTCAGGGTAATGAGAAGGTAAGTTACATATGGATGTCTCTTTGTCGGATTTTTATCACCCACGGGAAATAAGCACATATAAACACCGCCATGTAAGATTTAGATTTTTCTTCACTTTTTATATTTATTCAGACTAATCATTGTGGGAAAGGCAGATAGCCTCGATTTCGTAGCTCCCGGAGGGAAAAATGAATGTTTACTAATTATTCTTTGGTTTCACTGCCTACCTTCCGTCCATCTTCATAACCGCCGTATTCAGTCTCCTCGTTTGCAGGAGAACATCTCGTAACGAAAATCGATAGATCCCCTATATATTACAGTGGGCGGTCTGAATGTCTCCAGAGTTAGAGCCTTTCCCATATATCCCGCTCAATTCCTGCCTGTTTTAATATTCTGGCGAGAAGTCCTTTTCCTATATTGCTCTGATGTGGATTTGGCACACGAATGGTAATATCCCCCTTATTCATAAACTGGTGCTTACCACCTGAATATGGCCCCAAAAAACCCATTTTTCTTAAATGTCGAATGAAATCCTTTCGCTTTATGGGACCAAAGCGAGGCACTATGCTACCTCTCTTATGGACAGTTCAATTCCGTCAACAACAGGTAATGACAAATTTCTTGAAACCCGGAATAAGATCCACTCTTCCAGAACCTCTTCAAGTTCGTCCCGACATACTTCAAGGGTTTCCCCGTTGGCATAAACGCCCCGAAATCCTGGAATTTCTCCATAAAATGAGCCGTCTTCAGGTAGGATCTCATATTTGGCAAGATGCATGGTTTTTTGAATGTATTTTAATAACATAGGTTTCTCCTTGTTTTGATATTGGTAAAACTGCTAACCTCATTTGAATCTCTGCGCATGCCCTGCCTGCCCTGAATTTATTTCAGGGAAGTTGTTTCAGTGTCCTCTGTGGTGAATAATTACCCGCCTTTTTTCTCAATCCATTCCAGGATTCTCTCGGGGATCATCGGTGTTCGATCCGGATGCGCTCCTGTTGCATGCGCCACCGCACAGGCTATAGCCGGAGCTACTCCCATGAGTGGCTGTTCGCCGAATCCCTTTGCTCCGTATGGTCCCTCCGGGAATTCTTCCTCTACAATAATAGGAACCATCTCCGGGGCATCAATTATGGACGGAATGATATATGTTGAGAGTCCGGTGTTGACAATGCGTCCTTTCTCATCATGCAGTATATCTTCCATAACGCCGTATCCCATCCCCTGAAGCGATCCTCCCTCGATCTGCCCTTCAACCAGTTGAGGATTGATTGCCTTGCCCACATCGTGAGCCGCTGTTATCCTGTCAACCGTGATTTCACCCGTTTTCAGATCAATCGTGATTTCCGCCACATTGCAGGCATAAGCATATACGAAATATGCCCATCCCTGGCCGTTTTCTTCGTTGTAGCTTACAAAAGGAGTGTCAAACCATCCCTGGGCGGTCATATGTACTTTTTCCATCGCACAGCGTTTTGCAAGATCCTTGAATAGAATAAAGATATCAGGAATTCTCCTCACGAAAACCTTGCCGTCTTCAAACTCAAGCTCGTCGGGCTTTGCCTCGAGGATCCTTGCCGCCATAACGGCCATCCTCTCTTTAATTTGCGTGCAGGCATCAATAATCGCATTCCCGGACATTGTTGTGGCTCTTGAAGCCACTGTGGGGCCGCTGTCCGGTATCCTGCTGGTATCAGTACTTTGACAATAGATCTCTTCAATTGGAATGCCCATTTCGTCCGATGCAATCTGGGACAAAACCGTTCTCATACCCTGTCCCATATCCGTCGTACCCACGGCAAATGACAGTGATCCGTCCCCGTAAATCTGGACGAATGCACCGGCTTTGGCCATATTTTTTCCTCCCGCTCCCAGACCCACTCCGTAAAATATTGATGAGACGCCTATTCCCTTTCTTATATCTCCTTCACCATGCTCAAACCCCCACATCGGCCTTTTCTCCGCCCATCCCGATTTTTCGAAGGCTTCATCCATTACTTTATGGAGTCCGAAGCTCTGGTTCAATTTCTGACCTGTTATCGTTTCTTCGCCTAAATTAAGTGCATTCTGTTTTCTTATTTCAAATGGATCCTTGCCCACCTTTTCCGCCAGTATATCCATCTGTGCCTCCGAGGCGAATATAATCTGTGGGGAGCCGAAACCGCGAAATGCCCCGCATGGGACTTTATTTGTGGCGACAGCGTAAGTTCTTACTCTCACATTTTCACATCTGTAAGGTCCGAGAGCATGAACCGTGCCTCGCCATAAAACGACAGGGCTCAGTGTGGCATAAGCTCCCGCATCCATGTAGAAATCAACGTCAATTCCCAGTATGTTACCTTCTTTATCAGCCGCTGTCCTGTACTTCATCCATGCGGGATGGCGTTTGCTTGTGCTGATAATATCCTCATTCCGGTGGAGCATGAGTTTGCAAGGTCTCCCTGTTTTATATGCGGCAACCGCGGCAACACTGGCAACCAGAGAAGGCACATCTTCCTTTCCACCGAATGCGCCGCCCGTAACCGTCTGGACAATCCTGACCTTGCTCGCAGGCAAATTCAACACTTTCGAAACCATATCATGAACATAAAACGGACATTGCATCGCTCCATAGACAATCATCGAACCGTCATGCCCGGGAACCGCCATCATACCCTGTGTTTCTATGTAGGCATGCTCCTGATAACCTGTATAGTATTCATTTTCAATAATTATATCGGCCTCTTCAAAAGCTTTTTTAAAGTCACCTTTAACAATACGGTATCTCTTGAAAATGTTGTCCCCGGAGTAGATTAACGGAGCCCCTGGAGCAATGCCTTCCTGGATTGTTAAAACAGGCTTTTCCTCTTCGTATGTAATACTAACGGCATCTCTCCCCATGTCGGCAGATTCCGGTGTTTCACCAAGCACAACCGCCACAATTTGCCCGGCAAACTTTACCTCGCCGTCTGCAAACAGGGGGTAATCATCATATATTATATGTGTCATATTATTACCCGGAACATCATCGACGGTTATAACATCAACCACGCCATCGATTCTTAATGCCTCCGAGGTGTCTATCGACTCAATCTTACCACGGGCAACCCTGGAAAATACCACCTTGCAGTGAAGTTGTCCCGAAAAATGAAGATCATCCACATATTTAGATTTCCCGGTTACTTTTTCAATTGCATCAACTTTAATTTCATTTACTCCGACTGACGGCATACGGATTCCTCCTTTATACAAGCTGTTTCCGGTAGTTTTAGTGAAAATTGTTAATTATTTACTGATTAGTGAAATATTCAGTTTTAACCCCCAATTATCCTTCGAAAAAGTTTTTCGCCTTTAATAAATATTCAGGGTTTATGCAATTGTTATATGAGCGGATGAAGAATGATATATTTGATCCCGACGATTTCTTCAAGATGGAGTTTACTTGATGTTCGTGGAATCACACAGCGGAGAATCTCATAAATATTGGATAGTAGGAGATCCTTCGCTTTGTAATACATCGGAAGAATGGAACGCTCAATCCTGCCAAGGTTTAATTCATTAAGGTAGAGTGATCGTATTCCACTCAGGATGACATTTTGAAGGATGTTGGATGTATTGCCTCCAAAATAAATAATTCTCCATGCAAGTTTCCTCAATGGAGAATTATATATAAAAAAGTTCCTTTGCTTAATTCTCTATATTTTTCTCTTTTTTAAGATACTCGATCATTTTCGGAAGTACCTCAAATACATCCTCTGTAAGGCCGTAATCTGCATATCTGAATATGGAGGCATTTGAATCCTTGTTTATCGCTATTATCATTTTTGCCCCGGACATTCCCGCTATATGCTGTACCGCCCCGGATATTCCACAGGCAATATAGACCTCGGGTTTCACCGTCTGCCCGGTTTGCCCCACCTGATGCCCGTGATCAATCCAGCCGCTGTCAACCGCTCCTCTTGACGCTCCTACTTCACCACCGAGAAGATCCGCCAATTCCTTGATCAGCTTGAATCCCTTCTCAGACTGCTTATAAAGGCCTCTTCCTCCACTGACAATAATCCTTGCCTTTTTAAGATCAACGGTCTTTTTGGTCTGCCTTATTATCTCCTCAATTGATAAACACAAGTCGGGTCCGGTAATATTAGACTCAAATTTGATTATTTCTCCTTTTCTCGACTTGTCTTCCGGCGGAACTTCGAACACATTCCTGCGAACTGTTGCCATCTGGGGATAATGATCAGGACTCACAATTGTCGCCATTACATCGCCGCCGAATGCAGGTCTGATCTGGAAGAGGACTTTTTGATATTTATTCTTACTTATTGGGTCATCAAAGTCATCAATGACAAGGTTCGTGCAGTCTGCGGTCAGGCCTGTCTGGATCCTTGCCGCTATCCTGGGCGCCATGTCTCTTCCGGAAGTTGAAGCGGAAAAAAGCACTATCTCTGGTTTTATATCTTTTATCAAATCCGCAACCACTCTCACATAAGGCAGTGTGGTATATTCGGCAAGCTCCTTGTGCTGAGAAATATAAACAATATCTGCGCCATGAGATATAAGATCCGCAGTCATCTTGTTCAGCGATTCTTCATTCTCTCCAATCAGAACTGTCATAAGTTTTTTGTTGATTTGATCCGCCAATTCCCTTCCCTTGCCCGTGAGCTGAAGAGAGGAAGGGGATACCTCGGCCCCGACATGCTCGACGACAACAAGAACGCCGCTAAGTTCTCCCTTGGTATCATGTGATAATTTATTTTCATTATTTTTCATCTGTATCACCTTTGTTTTGATTGTTTATTATTTAATATGCAAATATTCAGTCAGTTGAAAGTGAATTGATTTTCGAGTGCTCCATGAGGCTTTCAATTTTTTCCTCAACATTGCCGTCTTCCATCACCCGGCAGGGTTCCTTGCCGGAATTGG
Organism: Vulcanimicrobiota bacterium; assembly: GCA_021107945.1. Taxonomy (GTDB): domain Bacteria; phylum Vulcanimicrobiota; class JAJTBE01; order JAJTBE01; family JAJTBE01; genus JAIORV01. Next base: position 7,218 of record JAIORV010000081.1, read on the forward strand.
GTCTTTCAATCTTCTTCACTCGTGTAGGCGATCCTGACATTCCGAATTTATCATGTTGATTCTCATCAGGCTCGATATCCTTCACGCCCCATACAGGGATTTTTGCTTTCTTTGCCTTGAATTTTCCGGTAATCTTCGGAAGCCTGGGTTTCTTTGCCGTGTTGGTAATCGTTATAAGCATGGGACACTCGGTTATGGGAAGATTGCTTTTAACTATTTCATGTCCACCCTCTATAACCCTTTTGAAAGTGGCTGTCATATCCTCATTAAAATTTATCTCCTCCACAAATGTAACCTGCGGTATGTTCAGTCTTTCCGCTATTTGTGGTCCCACCTGTGCAGTGTCGCCGTCAATAGCCTGCATTCCGCAAAATATAAAACTAAAGTCGCCAATTTTTTCTATCGCCTTACTCAGGGTAAACGCCGTTGCCAGAGTATCGGACGCCGCCATTTTTCTGTCGCTTAAAAGAACACCCTCATCCGCCCCCAGTGTTATCGCCTCTCTCAGCACTTCATCAGCTTTGGGAGGACCCATTGACAGGACTGTGATTTTTCCGCCATATTTATCTTTTATAGACAAAGCCGCCTCCAGGGCGAATGCGTCAAAGGGATTCATTATAGGAAGTGATTTCGTCCGATCAACGGTTCCCTGCTCTGTCATGCCGACCTTTTTGCTGGGATCGGGAACCTGTTTTACTAAAACTATCATGTTCAATTTCTTCCACCTGCCTTATTTGATAGTGATATTATTCACTGTGAATATATTTTTCTATAAAATCATAAAAAAATATCTAATATTCTTCGAGGAGGGTTCTTTCCTTCAACATAGGTTTGAGAATTTCCTTTAAAACCAAACGTAGTCGTTCCATTCTCGCAAAAAAAATCTAACGCAAAAAAAAGTCAGCAAATCGAAAGAAATGCAGTGACCTGTATTTGATTCATAATTTCCTGCCTTTTTGCAAATCATACCTTGGGAAGCCACTAAAGTGGCTGAGGACTTGAGAGAGTCTGTGGTGATGGTATTTCTCCTGCCCCCCGGGATGAATCCGGGGGATAATCTCATGGGAGGTTTAAAAACCTCCGCTACCAATAAATCAGAGGTTAGAAATGGGAAACGTGAAACTGGATCCGGACTAAGTGTTCTGTCATCCACCATCCTTGTCCATTTTCCTTATTTCCTCATTTCCTTAGAGAATAATCCCTGATTTCATCATCCGTTCTCCGTTCTCCGCCATCCATCTCCATTATCCATTATCCATTTTCCTTATTCCATTTTCCGTCATCCGACCTCTGATCTCCGTGTTCTGTCATCCGCCATCCTTATCCATTTTCCTTATTTCCTCATTTCCTCAGAAAATAATCCCTGATTTCATCATCCGTCTCCGTTCTCCGCCATCCATCTCCATCATCCATTTTCCTTATTCCATTTTTCATCATCCGGCCTCCGTTTTTTTTATCCCCATGTTTTCCCCAAGGATAAAAATTTTTGTTTATGGAAATATACATTATTATAATTAGGGAGAGATAATCATGGTGGATTTTGTACATCTTCATACACATAGCGAATACAGTCTTCTGGACGGGCTGATCAGGATAAAGGGGATGGTAAAGAGAGTTAAGGAAATGGGTATGTCAGCCGTTGCGCTTACCGATCATGGTGTTATGTGCGGGACAATTGAGTTCTATAAAGAGGCGACGGCGGCGGGGATCAAACCTATTGTAGGCGTTGAGATATACGTTGCAAAACGCTCACTTTACGATAAAACACCGGAGGATTCATCTTCCTACCACCTTGTACTCCTGGCAAAGAACGCTCTGGGATATAAGAATCTTTGCAAGCTTGCCAGCATAGCATCACTTGAGGGTTTTTATTACAATCCCAGAATAGACCGGGAATTACTCCGTAAATATTCAGAAGGACTTATCGGGCTTTCAGGGTGTCTTAAAGGGGAAGTACAATCCTTTTTACTCAAGGGAGAATATGAAAGAGCGAAGGAAATTGCTCTCGACTATAAATCAATATTCGCTCCCGGCGATTTCTATATTGAATTAATGGATCATGGCATAATGGAGCAGAAGAAAATTTTACCAATGCAGGTACAGTTGGCAGGGGAGACCGATATCAAGTTAGTCGCCACGAATGATGCTCACTATATAAAACAGAAAGATTCCATTGCCCATGATGTGCTTCTTTGTATCCAGACTGGAAAAACTCTTGACGATCCAAACAGAATGAGATACAGCAAGGACCAATTCTACTTGAAATCGCAGGAAGAGATGAAGATGATATTCCCGGATTATCCCTCGGCAATTACAAATACCGTAGAGGTTGCCGAGAAGTGCAACCTTCAACTTGATTTGAACAGAAACATTCTCCCTGACTTTGATGTCCCGGAGGGATTCACAAAAGAGAGTTACCTGGAGCATATATGCAGAGAGGGCACCAATGAAAGATATGGCGGAATGACTCCCGAGCTTGAAGAGCGACTTAAAACCGAGCTTGAAGTCATCAATGGAAGGGGATTGGCGGCATATTTTCTTATTGTATGGGATTTTATTAAATATGCCAAGAAACACAAGATCCCCGTCGGACCAGGGCGCGGATCCGCCGCAGGGTCCCTTCTTGCTTATACAATGGGTATCACCGATGTTGACCCTATAAAATACGGACTTATTTTTGAACGGTTCCTGAACCCGGAGCGTAAGTCACTTCCCGATATTGACATCGACTTCTGCAAGGCACGTCGTGAGGAAGTGATAAAATATGTAACCAATAAATATGGAAGTGAAAATGTCTCACAGATTATAACGTTCGGGAGAATGAAGTCAAGGGCGGCAATCAGGGATGTGGGAAGAGTTTATGGCATAAACTTGGGCTTCGTTGACAAGCTTGCAAAAATGGTTCCATTAGGCGCCGATCTCCAATCCGCCCTCGAAACCCCCGAATTAAAGGCAATTTATCAGGATGAGGCAAATGCGAAGAAAATCCTGGATATGGCGATTGAGCTTGAGGGCATCGCAAGGAATGCCTCAATTCATGCCTCAGGTGTTTTGATCTCCAAGGATCCTATAACCGATTGCGCCCCGTTATACAAGATGAAGGGCGATGAAGTCGTTGTTCAGTATGATATGAATTACAGTGCTGATGTGGGACTTTTAAAAATGGACTTCCTCGGACTTCGAAACCTCACCACTATTGAGGATGCCCTTAAAATGATCAAGAAGAATTATGGAGTGGAACTTGACCTGTCGAAGATTCCTCTCGAGGATGCCGCTACATTTCAGATTCTGCAACAGGGAAAAACAGCCGGCGTTTTCCAGCTTGAGTCGGCAGGCATGACAAGATACCTGGTGCAATTGAAACCTGGAAGCGTGGAGGATATTATCGCTATGTGCGCTCTGTACCGTCCCGGCCCCTTGAAAGGCGGAATGGTTGAAGAATTCATAAAAAGAAAACATGGTATCACAAAAACGAAATACCTCCATCCGATTCTTGAGCCTATCTTGAAAGAGACTTATGGCGTTATTATCTATCAGGAACAGGTTATGAAAATCGCCAATGAAGTCGGAGGCTACTCCATGGGAGAAGCTGACCAATTAAGGCGTGCTATGGGAAAAAAGAAACCTGAACTCATGGCGAAGCAAAGAAGTGTTTTCCTTGAGAGGGCGGTAAAAAAAGGATATGATAAAAATCTTGCAAGTGAAATTTTTAATTATATGGAAAAGTTCGCTTCGTATGGATTCAATAAATCTCATACTGCATGCTACGGAGTAATTGCTTATCAGACAGCGTACCTCAAAACGCATTACCCGAAAGAATATATGGCGGCGGTTCTGACAAGCAATATGGAAAGCACGGAAAAGGTAAGCTTCTTTATCAAGGAATGCAAAAATATGGGCATCCCGGTGCTTCCTCCCGATGTCAACGAGTCGAACGCCAAGTTTACAGTCACAAAAAAGGGTGTCAGATTCGGGCTTGCCGCAATAAAAAATGTAGGAATTGGCCCCATAGAATCAATCATCAAAGTGCGGGAGCAGGAAGGACCTTTTACAGACTTGCATGATTTCTGTTGTCGTGTGGAAGGCGCAAACAGGAAAGTCATTGAAAGCCTGATATTATCCGGTGCAATGGATAGCTTCAATGAAACCCGCGCAACACTTTTACATAACCTTGACGGATGCATGGAATTCGGGCATTGCAGAAGAAAAGAAAAACTTACCGGGCAAATTTCATTCTTTCATGATATGTTTGATCAAAATTCGGTGACGCCTGCTCTGAAAAAAATGCCGGAACTTGAAATGAGAACATTATTGTCCAAAGAGAAAGAACTTCTTGGAATCTATGTAACAAGTCATCCTTTGGATGCGTGCAAAGAGATTCTTGGCAATGAATCCATAATACCTGTTTCAAATTTATCCAAATTCGAAGGCGGGCAGAAGATAACAATCGCCGGGATCATCAATAGCGTGAAGAAAAAAGTTACAAAAAACAATAAGCTAATGGCATTCCTTGAAATCGAGGATCTATCAGGAGGGATTGAAGTAACTGTTTTTCCCCGGACATTTGAAGAATGTCAGTCTCTTATTGTCACCGATGGAATTGTCCTTATCACGGGCAAACTGGAGCTTGAAGAACCTTTTATCAAGGATGATGATGAAGCGACGGAGATAGAATTGGTCCCAAAAATCATGGCAAATAAAATATCTGAATTAAAAAGATCCAATTTACCCAAGAGAAAGCCTAAATTAAGAGTTGTCGAGGAAAGGAAGACTGAAAAGCGAATGAGAGGAATACATATAAAACTTGAGAATGACGGTTTTGATTTCAGTAAGCTCAAGCAGATAATAAAAAACGCTCCTGGTGAGGAACCCGTCTATTTCCATTGTGAAACAGGCTCAAAAACAACAATTCTTCAGGTTGACTCCCGTTATTATGTTCATAGCCTGGAAAGAGTTAAGGGCGATGTGGAAGGATTATTAGGCGGTGGAACGACATGGACGGCAACATAGAAAATTCAAATATAATCGGAAGAGAGGTTAGTACAAAATGATGAGAAACTGGAAAAGAAATGTATATTCAAGGGCGGCATTAATTATTCTGTTTATTTTTTGCTTATTTACCGCGCAGGTTGTTGTCTTTGCAAGTGATTATACATTTTCGGCAATGTGTGACTCAAGGGGAAATGATGATGGTGTGAATAAAAAAGTATTAAGCTTACTTTTAAATCATCTTGTAAAGAACAATCCGTCAAACAAATTCATACTTTTTCCCGGTGATATGATTTCAGGAAAACGCGGGGACCCGACTGCTCTTCGAAAGCAACTTATAAAATGGAAACAGGTGATGTCTCCGATATATGATAATATTCACATGGAATGGCCTTACGTCTGGCCTTCAATTGGAAATCACGAGACTATAAACAAGGAAGATATGACTACATACCTAAACTTTTTTAATGATGTGTACATGAATGGGCCAAAGGACGAGAGAGGGCTTACATATTCATTCGATTATAAGAATAGTCATTTTGTTTCTGTCCAGACTAATCATTATGTTAAAAAAACTAAAAATGATCCATATGGTTTAATGGAGCAGTATATCAAAGACCTTGACTGGCTTGAGAAAGACCTTTCATCTGCAAGAAAAAGGGGAATAAAACATATTTTCGTATTCGGGCATATGCCTGCTTTCCCCATAGGTGCGCATCTTGCCGATAGTCTTCCCAATGCGAACATGATATTAAAAAATCCCAAAGATCCATCTGCAAGACGGTATTTGAAGCAAAGGGATAAATTCTGGGATGTACTTGTGAAGTATAAGGTCTCCGCATATATATGTGGACATGAGCATTGTTACGGAAGACAACGCATAAGGGGCGTATATCAGATTCTTACCGGTGGAGCCGGCGCACCTCTTTGCCACCTGAATCCGTTGCCTGGGGATAATAAAGCAAAAGATCCCGACTGGCCGCCGGAAAGGTTTGATGAGGCGAAACCCTTTTATGAAATTCTCGGCTATCCCCACGGACCCAAGGACAAATGCCAGGCTTCAAATAATTTTGTTGGAGGCCGTTTCTTTGAATATGTAATCTTCAATGTAAGCGACAATGCGGTATTGATTCAAACATGGGGAATTGATCCAAAAGAGGGATCCCGGGATCAAGTTAAACCCGGAGCAAAAATTGAGTTGAAAGATGAGTTTATTATCAGAAATTAAAATCTGACACTATCATTATAAAGAAGCAAAGAACGCAAAGGTTAGAAATAATTTTCCTTGCGTTCTTTGTTTGTTTGCGGTGAAAAAATGTCATTAATAACTATAAATATCTAATATGACAACCGATTAATCTTTTTGCTTCATCAACGGGAATAAAATAATATCCCTGATTGACGGTGAATCTGTCATCATCATTACCAGCCTGTCTATTCCTATCCCTATTCCACCGGTTGGGGGCATTCCATATTCAAGCGCCATTATGTAATCCTCGTCAAGGGGATGCGCCTCTTCATCGTGGAATAGTTCCTTTTTCTTTAACTGATCAAGGAATCTATTCTTTTGATCAACCGGATCGTTCAACTCTGAGAATGCGTTGACAATCTCGGAATTAGCCATAAAAAGCTCAAACCTGTATGTGAGCGATGGATCATCTTCTTTTTTCTTGGCAAGTGGAGATATTTCAATGGGGTAATCCATAACAAAAGTTGGTTGAACAAGGTGGGGCTCCACTGATACATCAAAAATCTTGTTAATGATATATCCCACATCTTCTTTTCTTTCCAGGTTAAGCTCATATTTCTCGGCGATATCTCTTGCATAATCGAGCTCTCTGAGCTTTTTCATGTCAATGTCCGCGTATTTTCTAAAAGCTTCCTCCATCGTTATTCTTGCAAAAGGAGGTTTTAAATTCAGTTTCTTGCCGTCGAATTCAACTTCATGTGTTCCCAGTATCTTCTCACAAAGATGTGAAATCAGTTCCTCGCTGAGATTCATCATATCGGTATAATCCGCATAAGCCCAGTATAGCTCCAGCATTGTGAATTCCGGATTATGCTTTGTGTCGATTCCCTCGTTGCGGAATATCCGTCCAATTTCGAAGACCCTGTCCATGCCTCCCACAATAAGTCTTTTTAGATAAAGTTCGGTTGCAATACGGAAATACAGGTCCATATTGAGGGCATTATGATGTGTGGTGAAGGGTCTTGCATTTGCTCCGCCGGCTATCAGGCTCATTGAAGGTGTTTCTACCTCCGTGAAATCTCGTGATTCCAGGTAGGATTTCATTTCCGAGATTATTTTTGACCTGATGAGGAATTTTCTTCTCACATCCGGATTTGAAAGAAGATCCACATATCTGCGCCTGTATCTTATCTCCACATCTTTTAATCCATGGTATTTTTCCGGCGGCGGACGAAGTGACTTTGTAAGAAATGTGAAATCTTCGAGGAATACCGTGAGCTCCCCGCGTCTTGTTCGGGCAATCTTACCTTTGACACCGATAAAGTCACCTATGTCAACAAATTTTAGTAATTTGTATTTATCCTCGCCAATTTTGTTCTGTTTTAAGTATATCTGGATTGAGCCGGTTACATCTTCAATATCGCCGAATGAAGCTTTGCCATGTCCTCTGAGGGCCATAAGCCTTCCAGCTATCGAAACTTCCTCGCCTTCTTCCGATTCTTTGAGGTCTTTATGTTTTTCTACGACCTCACCAATTGTGCCGGTTGTGGGGTAACGGGATCCATAGACATTCACTCCCAATTGAGTTAATTGATCCCTATTTTTAATTCTCATTTCCATATGCTCTGAAATCGATTCGTTGCCCGATTCCGTTGCATTTATAACTTCAGCTTTCATCTCATACTCCTTTGGTATTTATTCAACTCCCTCAATACAGGAGAAGCTTCCATCCTCGATATTCTTCATAGCAAGTTGCCATTCCTACAAGGGGAGGCTGAATGTTTACTTCCTTTATTTTCAATAAAAAATATTATCGGCATATATTTTTTGTTTCCTAAAATAATCCTTTTTTACTTTATTTTTTACCTGATATTTCTAAACTCCTTTATTTACAATGTTTATTGTATGGATATCAAAAATTTTTGTAAATGAGTCCATTTTTATATAATTCAGGAAGGAATAAATCAATTTAAAGAGAACATTTATTCAGTTACCACAAGTTTTAGTTGCAATTCACATAATTTTTTAATCCCCAATATTGACACGATCTATTTCTATCAACGATAATTAAAGATATCCCCAATTGTGTAAAATTTATCCACAGGAAATGGTGATAACCATGAAAAAAATGGTTAGATGTTTGTTCCCGGTTTTGTTGTTATCCTTCATTTTGACTTGCTTTTTATTCTCAAAAATCACCGCTAAACAGAAAAAATGGGTCGTTTATCATGGTGATTTTTGCAAGTTCAAAATCAGGTATGATTACGAGCTTGATTATAAAGAATCGGGAGGCAGTTTTACTTACACGATTTACGACCCGGAAAATAAAGATAAAAAGCTTATCATGTCAAGCCGCCATATGAAAATGAAATTCCATCTCCCCGGAAAAAATGGCTATAAAACTCAGTATTCCGGCGCGCTGAAAGTCGGGAATACCAGGGGCATTGAAAAAAAAGGATTAACAAAGAACGAGACACATTGGAGAGAAGTATATCTTTACCACTCGATTCGCGGTCCCATGGGTCCTGACACATCTTTAATTCATATATATTATGACGATGTCGATGGACCTCAGAGCGTTGCTTTCAACGAAATAATTAATTCAATTGAAGTCAATAATCCTTATAAGATAAAAATAACGCCTACGTATCCGTGATAATGATGAGTACGGTGAATAACTCCCCACCTGATGGAATTATCTCATATACCTCCCCAACCTTGCTTTCATGGAATAAAACCCCGTTGTATCGTCTTTCAATATCCTTCTTACTTCCCTCATCTCCATTCCCTTTTTATCCAGACTTCGATAGGTAAAAGCAAGGAGAAGACGTACTTCCATTGATTCAAGCCTGTCTGGTTTTTTACGCAGATATTTCCTGAAATCCCTTGCGGCATTCTCATATTTTTCCATTTTCAGGTAAATCCGTCCCCTCTGTGAATATACCCCGGCATTATCAGGATTAATATCAATCGATTTATTCATAAGCTCGAGGGCTTTTTTGTATTTTTCACCCTTCAAATAAGTTGATCCCGCTATAAATAAAACATGCGCCCTTATGCTGTTGTTCCAGTTGTCGAAATGTTTTAATTCTATTATTGTCTCAAGATGTAACGCCGCAGTGGCGTATTCCTCTTTCTTGATATAGATGACCGCCGATATAAAATGGCTCATGAGGAAATGGGTTTCATCAATATCTGCAGTCTTTTTGAGTAATGACAAAGCCTTGTCATAATCTTTTCTCCGGAAATGAATCATGGCAATGTCATATGCCGGGAGAATAAGGATCGGCTCAAGTCGCCTTACTTCCTCCATATATTTTCTCTCAAGCTCGGTCTCGTTCTTCATTCTGCATAATTCCGCCAACCTCAAGTTCAAATAAGGAGTGTAGAAAGACTCGGTTTTGCATTTATTATAGTACCACTTCGTCCCGTGATGATATTTCTGCAATATCGCCCTGTCGCCATCCATCAAGTATTGATAGCATTCCCTCAGTGAGTCCGTCATTTGTCCCTTTATCGTTTTCTCAATAAGATCACCCAGGTATTTTTGCTCCGGTGGGAGGTATCCGCCGTTTACCGAGTATGCAGTTGTTATCATGAGTGGATTGGGAGCGATGTGATAGAGATGATGAATAAGATCCATCGGTGAGATCCACGGTATATCGTCTTCATCAATTAAATAATCTGTATCAATATCCCAGACGTAATTGGCAGAACCAACCCTGAGATCCTTTAAGAAGCATATCTCGAAATCTATCCCCTTCAGTTTTCCCACAACCCTGTTATCCTCATAATGAAGACTATCATAGTCGGCAAGTGAAAGATCCACCCATTGCATCACTTCCTGCCTTGCCCAGAGGAGCAGTTTCTCCTTGCCGGGGAGATGATCCGGTATAACCCATATCAAGTGTGAAACAGTGCCGTCGTACATCGCGGGATACAAGTAATTACCCGGGTGAAATCCACCCCAGAGGACATCCTCGTTTTTTCTGAATTTTTCAAGGTTTTCAACCGACTTGCAACACCGGATCTTTTCCAGGATTGCATCATCCAGTCCCTCGTCGGCAACATCCAGATGAGCGTCAATATGGATAACACATAGATCTTTCAGTCCCATCTCACGCCACCTGATATAAGATTCACAATGATCTTCAAAGATAAAAAACGGAACTTTCATTTTTAACCCCACCCTTTTTTATATAAATCCCACAAACATTGAGTAAGAAGGGGCAAATACCCCTTTTATTACGCCGGGGACGGTTGTCCTCGACTACCCGAGCCGAATATATACTTTCTTTTTAAGCATAAATCTCCTGCATTTTTAAGATTGTATGTCTATTTGAACATCTTATGCCCGCCATTCTCCGGAAAATAGCAAATCAAGTAATATATTACAATGGACATAATACAGGCTGAACCTATGATATTCAGGCGTAATTTATTTTTCATATTCTCTTCCTATTCTATTTTTATCTTTCTATTTTTATCTGGAATTTGACAGGTGTTCGCGTGTTTACCTGGATTTTCCCCTTCATATCCCCAATCAGAATCCTGGTGTCCCGGATTTTTCCGGATTTTGAATCGAAATTTTTTACCTCAACCGTACTTTCACTTTCCATCCAGATATTTATCATTCTATCTTCGATAATAATAATATTTTCTATACCGAAATTAATTTTTGTATCAAATGGACGATCAGTCAGAAGGGATATGGAGTATGTGCCTTCAGGGGAGATCATGAAAGAATTGTTTTCACTTTTGGGCCTGATAAAGCCTCTGTTGTTTTTCAGAAACTCTGTTTTTTCAACTCCGTTGTGAAAGAAGCTTCTTATGGGTACATCTGATTCTAATGTAAAACGTGAGCCCGTCTTTCGTCTCCCATTGTTCGCTTTTCGGATATATTCCCCGATAGCCAGGAATCCAACCGCCAGGACAATTAAAATTATAATAACGGCAAAAGCTCCCCTGGCCATTTTTTCCATTGATATGGGTAATTTATGTTTCCCTGGCTTGTTTTCCCCAATCTCCCCGGCTTTCTTTCCGTCTTTAGATTTAACTTCAATTACTATTACGGTTACATCTTCGTCAACATCCCTGAGTCTTGCCTGGTCAATAAGCTGGTCGCTTATTATGTTGACGTTTCTCCCCGTAGCAAGCACATCAGCTATTTCTTTGTCCAGGAGTACTGCCGGGAGGCCGTCGGAGCACAGGAGAATCATATCCCCCGGTTGCACATCAAAATGATAGTATGAAGGAGGGGAGAGGTCTTCGCTCCCCAGTTTTCTTGTTATGACTTTATTCATCCCCACAGGTCCCGAAGTAGTTTCAAGAGGTCTGATGACCAGAGATTGATCGACGGTTATTTGTTCAAGATTATTGTCTCTACATCTGTAAACACGACTACCACCCACATGCTCCACGAAGAATTGATTGTTGTGAAAAAGAGCGGCAGTAAGAGTGGAGCCAAGGTCAACTGCAAGTTCGGTTCCTTTTTTAAAAACCGCAGTATTTGCCTGGTTAAAGAGGTCATAGAGAGAGTTCTCGATTTTCTTATCATCGGAGAAAGTAGCGGTTTGGAAAAATTTCTCACATCTTTCAATAGCTGTCCCGGATGCTGAATCGGCCACAGATTTATAAAACTCGGCTTTACCATCCGCAATTGCAAAAAAACAGACTTCTCCACTGTCTTTTATGCTTCTACGGTTCGTATAAAAATTATCTTTCTGGAAAAGTTCAATTTCTCCGGGCAATTTTAGCCTTTCGTTATGAAACACCCTTGATGACCAATTAAGTTTCAATCTCTCTTTTGTCGTCTTGATTTCCACATAAAACTCCATTTGTTTAGGTCGTGTTTTCAAAGTCGTTACTTTTCAGCCCCTGTGTTTTTTCTACCACAGAGAACACTGAGATAAATAAGATAGTATTTGCGCCTTATGAATTGGAAGGATTTTCTCCATTGCTCAAATTCTTATGTTTGCATTATTTCTCTTTCATTTATTACTATCATAGTTTAAAAACAGCTCATAGGCATATCTTCCTTGTTAAAATTGATTTTCCTACCGGTATAAACATACTTGCGGTGAAGGACTCCTCAATGTTTTATCGTAATAATGATAAGATATGACCGGACAGATGAAATCTCAAATCGATTTCCTACAGGGCATATATTATCGCGCTCTGGATAAAGCGGATATTGCGGGAATTATCCGGAAAACTGTCAAAGTTGAAGGTGAATCGCTTTTCATATCCGGTGTTGAATTCCCACTGGAGAAATACAGCAGGATTCTTGTTGTTGGAGTTGGCACCGCCGCTTCCGTTACCGGCAGGGCTCTTGAGGTCATATTGGGGGACAGGATAAGCCAGGGCATTGTTATTGTGCCACTCGGTTATGGTGAAAAATTGGAAAAAATTCGGGTAAGGGAGGTTACAAGTCCTCTTATTGACAAGACAAGTAGTCGAGCGGTTTCAGATTTATTATTTATCGCTGAAAAAGCCAAGAAAGATGACCTTGTTCTTTTTATTCTTTCTAAGGGGGCTTCAGAACTTTTTGAGAAATTACCGGATATGGTATCAATTATGGATTACCGGAAACTTATCACGAGATTACAATCGGTGGGAGCCAGGAAAGACGAGATAAATGCTGTCAAAATGCATATTTCCAGGATAAAGGGAGGCCAATTTATAAATTATGCATTTCCTGCAACGCTCGTCACTTTGATAATTTCTGACGAACCTGGAGGAGACCTATGGAGAACCTATCAGGCACCGACCTACTTTGATCCTACAACTTATGATTATTGCAGACAGGTATTGATTAAATACAGACTGCCGCTGAAATTGCCTACTTCAATACTGAATTATTTTGAAAAAGGAATCAGGAAAAAGATATCCGAGACAATCAAGGAAGATGATGAAAAGCTTAAAAATGTATATAATTTTGTAATCAAGGATTCTTCTTCTTTTACAATGGATGCTAATAATATCGCGGTTAGTATGGGCTATTCGTCATCAATTTTATCCACCTGCATCGACGGTGATGCGGTGCAACTGGGAAGGTTTTTTGGTGGTATCATATTGAATATAACAGAAACAGGACATCCTATAGGACCTCCCTGTACATTAATTGCATCCGGCAGATTGGAGAACTCGGAAATGGATCGGCTTGAAAAGAATTGTGCCCTTGCTCTTTCCTGTGCCTCAATTATCGAGGGACTCGATTCAGCTTATTTCCTGGCAGGGTCCTCTTTTCACTTCGAAAAAGGTGGCTTTTCCGGATGTATGGTTGATGGAGATACAGTCACAAAAATTAAGGACTTGAATATTGACCCAATGGATCTTATCAGAGAGAGAAAAGCAAAAAAAGTTCTCGATAATCTTGGACAACTATTACCTGCTAAATTCAATGCAGTGGATTGTGGAGATCTATTTGTGATGATGGTGGTGAAATAAAATAATGGATAGAGTTACCAGTGAGATAGAAGCACTAGGCAGTGACGAGGAAAAAGTAAGACTGGGAGCCATTTCCCGATTAAGTGAGGACGAGAATAAGAGAGTTATCAATGCATTAATTGAAGCGTTAGCGCATGAAACCCCTCTCATCCGTATAGGAGCATGCACCGTCCTGGGGGCGAAACAAGCTATAAAGGCATTGCCTGGACTGGTCAGGTTGCTGGAAGATGATAACACAGGGGTAAGGATAGAAGCCCTGAAAAGTCTGGATCAATTGAATGACCCCGGGATTGTCAATCCCCTTATCATCGCTCTAGGTAATTCATGCAGGGAAATAAGAGCCTCAGCGGCGCAAATGCTCAAGAGGTGGGGGGTTAATTTTGGAGAAGTTGTGAGTGACGCTCTTGAGAAAAAATCCGAAGCTATAATGACACTGATGGAAATGGAAGATCCGAGGGTTATCGCTCCTCTTTTAGTAGCTAGAACCGGTAAATTAATTGAATATAGGTGGGCGGCGCATGAAGCTCTTTCTCAAATGGGAGATTTTGCGGTTGAAACATTTATCCAGGTGTTATCCAGTAATAATTATCATATCAGGATCCAGGTTGCAGGTTACCTGGGTAAGCTTGGAGACATTCGCGCCCTCAAACCGATTGAAAGATTACTTGACGATGAAAAAGTTGAGGTAAAGAAGTCCGCTCTTATTGCCCTGGGAGCCTTGGGTGAACCGGAGTCTTTTGGAAAAATTGCCGGGGCAATAGAGGATGAAAAGCTGAGGATTAGCGCAGTTGAAGCCCTTGGACTTTTTGGCAGTTACAGGGCACTGGAATTCCTCATAAAATTGCTTCAGATGGATAATAATGAGGTCAGGAAAGCTGTATTGCAAGCTCTCATCAATATTGGGGATACACGCGCCCTGGAGCCTATGTTCGAAAGGGAGAAAATTGAAAAAAACAATATAGTAAGAGATGAGATACACCTGGCAATAGAAAGCATAGTTCGTGCAAATGAGAGTCTTGAGGAAGATTGTAGAATTATGCGTTGTGCTCATTGCTTTGCCGGATTTGCAAAATATATCCTTAAGTATTCATTCTTTAAGAAATATTCTTACTTTGCCTGCTCTTGTTGTAAAAGCTCAAGAGGAATAAGAAATCTTGAGGAAGTTGTGGCGGTTCTTGACAAAATGATGTCTGAGTCGGAGAGATTTCAGGAAGGCTATATGTTTGTTAATTTTTATCAGCGCAAACATCCTTTTTCTTTCGAGAGGCTAATGTTGAGAGGGGCCAATGACGCAGAGGTGGATGAGTTTCTGTCTGTTGTTGTTGACAACAATACCGATGAGAATTTCATCAAGAAAATAAAGAACATACCGGTGTTTATTTTCCCTTCATGTAACCTGAATCCTAACACCGTTGAAAAGTTGGAGAGAAGACTCGGCAACATTGAAAAGGTAAAAACAGAGTAGTAGAGGAATGCATGAAAACTATTCTTTGATATTGGCATATATTGGATGGAATCTAATATTTAGAAATAATTTTTAAACAGTTTTAGACTTATAGAAGGATTATCTTTTTGGAAATGCAATTATAAGTTGATAGGATTAAATACTGAGGTTCGGTATCTTTTTTTTTGTCCAAATTTTTGGGACTTACATATTTCCAGGAAAGAAATACATAAAAAGTCATCGAAATCGATTTTTTTCTTTCTTATAACACTCAGCAACCCATGCTTAACCCCGGGGCAGTAAGTCCTGATTTTTATAACCATTCACAGTAGAATAATAAGAAATAAAACAAACAAGGAGGAATTATTATGAAAACATACGGATTCAGAGGACGCGATTTCATCAATGCAGAACTGGATTATACTAAAGAAGAGTGGGAAACTCTTATTGAAGTTACACTTGATTTGAAGAAAAGATTCTTGATGGGCGATAATCATGCTCATTTGCTTCTAAACAAGACACTTTTTATGATATTCTACAACCAGTCTCTTCGCACACGGAACGCCTTCGAAACCGGTATGACACAGCTTGGAGGCCATGGAAACAGCCTGGAACCCGGAAAGATTTACACTCCTGCTCTCGAGGGAGAGGAAGAAGCATATTCGACGGAGAGAATATCCGATGTTGCCAGAGTACTCAGCAGAATGGGGCATGGAATTTCAATTCGCGCATATGGCGATCCGGTCAATTGGGTATATGGAAAGAGCAACCGCGTTATCAATGAGTTCGCCAAGTTCTCCGATATTCCCGTGATAAACATGGAATGTGATAAGTATCATCCCACACAGGCTCTCGCCGACCTGGCCACAATCAAAGAGAAATTCGGTCAATTCAAGGGCGTGAAATTCACCATGTCATGGGCATATTCCTCAAGTCCCCATAAACCGCGCGCAGTACCGCAGTCGCTGATTCTTGCTCCCTGCAAGATGGGTATGGATGTAACATTTGCCCACCCGAAGGGATTTGAATTGGACCCCGCTGTCATAGCGCAGTGCAAGAAATGGGCTGAAGAGAACGGCTCCCAATTTAACATGACCAACAGCATGGAAGAGTCATTTGAGGACGCGGATGTTGTATATCCCAAAGCCTGGTGTCCTGTGAACATGCTTTCGTTCCCCGAAGAGGGCAAGGTGTTCGATCCTGAAGCGGCGGCAAAGATGATGGATGCAAATAGTAGCTGGATATGCGATGAGAAAAAGATGAAACTCGCAAACAAGAATGCTTATTATATGCACTGTCTGCCTGCCGATCGTGGAATGGAAGTGTCCAACGAAGTTATAGACGGACCACAGTCCATTGTATTTGACGAGGCCGAGAACAGAATGCATTCCATCAAGGCGATACTTGCCCTTGCAATGGGAAGCAGGATGTAACAATTTAACTTCTAAATGATAATTCATATATGGGTAGCGAGGGGTAATTACCCCTCGCACTATACCCCTTAATTAGAACCGGAAATAATTTATCAAGGAGGGTCTATATATGACCTCAACAGTATTAAAAGAAAAAATACTCGGGTTATTTGAAGGGATGAGGGGAAAAAGTCTGATCACAACCCAGGACTGGAGTCTCGATGAGCTTATTGCGACACTGGAATTGGCGGAGGATATGCAGAAATACCGGTTCACCGATAAGTATGCTTATATCTTAAAAGATCGTTCATTCATGATGTTCTTTTATAATCCGTCAGTCAGGACAAGACAGAGCTTCGAAGTTGCCGCGACAGAGCTTGGCGGACACGCGCTCTTCCTGGAGCCGAAGTCAATGAGGCTAAAGACAGCAAAAACCGCAGGCGAGACAGTAGAGGACGCGGCAAAAGTAATGAGCCGTTATGCTTGTGGTATCGGAATCAGAATTCTTGAAGATAAGGTATCCTGTTATGGACAGGGAGAAGAGCTTTTAAGGGAATATGCAAAATGGTCTGAAGTTCCCATTGTCAGCATGGCACATGATACATTTCATCCATGCCAGGGACTTGCGGATGTTATGGGATATAGAAAACACATTGGAAAGAACCTGAAAGGCAAAAAGCTTCTCCAGGTATGGGGACATGGCGCACTCTGCCGTTCATGGTGCTCGGTGCAGGAATCACTTCTCATCGGTTCCAGGTTTGGAATGGATGTAACAGTTGCCTCTCCTCCGGGATATGATCTGGATCCTAAAGTCATTGAAATGACGAAGAAAAATTGTAGTCTGAACGGCTCGAAATTTGAAATTTCACATGATCCCGTTGAATGCTATGATGATGCAGACATCGTCTATTCACGCAACTGGATGAGCCCGAATGCTTATAGAGATGGTGAATACCATAAGCAGGAAGAGATTGAGAAAGCCATGAAGCATACGGATTGGATCTGTGATGCCCAGAAGATGAAACATACGAATAATGCAGTATTTATTCACCCCATGCCTATCGACCGTGGAAACGAAGTTACAGACGAAGTCGCATCAGGTAAAAGATCAATCATATATGATGTCGCCGAAGACAGGCTTCATGTCCAAAAAGCGGTTATGGCATTAACAATGTCGAAATTTTTTGCAGATAACAGATAACGGATTATGTAAACCGGAGGATAGATCCCGTTTCTCGCTTCTCATTTCTCACTTCCCGATTTGTAGGAGGGATGTCCCCATCCCGATAAACGATAAACGGAAAACAGACGACAGATGCCGGAAGTGAAAAATCTTGTCTCTGGTATCCATTTTCCAATTTCTTTTTTCTTTTAACTTTAAGGAGGAAATAATATGTCAAAAGTTGCAATTATTGCAGTTGGCGGAAATTCACTTATAAAAGACAAGGAACACAGAAGTGTTCCTGATCAATATAAAGCTGTTTATGAAACCTCTCTCCATATTTGTGATATGATTGAGATGGGATATAATGTGGTAGTTACCCATGGAAACGGTCCACAGGTCGGATTCATCCTTCTTCGCTCCGAGGCGGCAAAGGACCAGTTGCACCAGGTTCCCCTCGATTCTTGCGGGGCAGATACACAAGGCGCTATAGGCTACATGTTCCAGAAAGCGCTCCATAATATCTTCCTGGACAAAGGAATTGACAAGAGCGTTGCGACAGTGGTAACACAGGTTGTAGTTGATAAGGAAGACCCGGCTTTCCAGAATCCCTCAAAACCCATAGGTCCTTTTTACCTGGAGAAAGAAGCCCGGGAAAGACAGGAAAAAGAAGGATGGGACGTTGTCGAAGATGCCGGAAGAGGCTGGAGAAGAGTTGTGGCGTCTCCAATCCCGAAAGAGATTGTCGAGGAGAAAGCTATCACAAAATTGATCAACTCCGGATTTACCGTAGTCGCAGTAGGCGGCGGCGGAATCCCCGTTTTAAAAGATGAAAATGGTCATCTGGATGGAACGGCGGCTGTAATCGACAAGGATTTCGCTTCATCATTACTTGCAAGTAATATAAAAGCAGATCTTTTCCTGATCTCCACAGCAGTTGAAAAAGTTTTCCTGAATTTTGGAAAACCCAATCAAAAAGCACTTGATAAAATGACACTTGACGAGTGCAAAAAGTATGTGGAAGAGGGACATTTCAAGCCAGGAAGTATGCTGCCCAAGATCAAGGCTGTAATTAAATTTATCGAAAATGGTGGCGAAAAGGCCATAATCACCAACCCTGAAAATATCAGAAAAGCACTTGAAGGAAAAACCGGAACGCATATTACGAAGTAGCAGAATAGAATCTAAAATTTCCTGCTACCTCTATATAAGGATGTTCCCGGGAACTTACGATTTTATTATAATTCCTTTTTCATTTTTTCAAGAAGTTCCAACGTCTTTTCAGCAATGGTTATCATGAGTTTGAAGTGGTTCATGCTTCTCTTGAGACACTTCCGACTATCTTTTTCGTTATCATAATGTTTCAGATACCCTTTAACTTTTTCTACATTTGCTTCTATTTCCTGCGATATCCTCTCAGAGTCATGCCTTACAGCGTTTTGGGGGCATATCTCGTGACATATTCCACAACGGATACATTCGTCCATATTGATTTCCGCCAGAGTTTCAATCAATGAGATTGCGTCTGCCGGGCATTCCTTTACACATATACCACAGCCTATACAGTCATCCTTATTTACCCATGGCATTTTTTTCACACTCCTTCTTTATTTTTTAACGGATAATTTTTCTCACCGGCATGGATTGGAACCTTGAGCCAATTTTCAGGCGGTACAATCAGATACTTCCATAATTTTTTTCCTCCTTATAATTAATACTTATCCCTTTCTACCTCTACCTCTACCTCTTCCGTCACGAGGACCTATTCCTAAGCCTCTCCCTGAACCTTTCCCTATACCTCTTCCCATACCGGAACCGGAATCAGGAAACCCCGATATTTGATTCAGTGGGGGACTTTGCTGTATTTTTTCGTCAGGATAAATTGCGCCCTGGGGACATACCTGAGCACATCTTCCACAATCAACACACTTATCTCCATCAATTTGAGCCTTATCATCATCCATTGATATTGCCCCCGTAGGACAAACATTAACACAGACTCCACATCCTACACATTTTTCTTCATCTACTTGAAACATATCACGCCTCCTGTCAGGTTACGAAAAATTATGAGCATATTCTCAAAACGAATTGTAATAGATAGAATTGCTTTTGTCAATACCATAAATTGCAAATGGTATCAAATGGTATCAAACGTTATATTAAATATTATATACTTTGGCAAGGAATAAGTGGTTTTGTATCGTAAAGAAATATGAAAGCTAATGAAGGTAAAAATATTATATATTTTGCCGTTCAGGCACTGAACGGTATAGACAGGAGAAAATAATGAAACAAATAAAAAATATCGTAGTCATCGGAGCTTCTGGAACGGGAGCTTTAGCGGCACTCATGGCAAAGAAGCTTAATCCTTCCCTTGATGTAACTATTATCAGGGAACGGGAGGAAAGGGGGCTTCTGACCCGGTGCGCAACTCCTTATATATGTTGTGGAGAGGTATTGGTTAATCCCTCATATAAGGATGATAGCATTTTTACAGATCAGGGAATAACTCTGATAGATTCCAGGGCTATATATATTGACAGAAAAGGGGAAACAGTAACCACTGAAGACGAAAAGATATACCCTTATGACAAGTTGGTTCTTGCCACCGGGGCAAAACCGGCGGTTCCCCCCATTTCAGGTAGCGGTTTACCCGGTGTTTTCACCCTGCGAACCAGCGGAGACGCTGTGAGTATTCATCACTGGATAAACACAAGGCGGGTAAGAAATGCTGTTTTGATAGGCGCAGGCGCTATCGGAATAGAAATTGCATACCTGATTGCAAAGCGGGAAGTGAAAGTTGCGGTTGTGGAAATGCTTGATCACATCCTGCCGCAGGCGCTGGACAAGGATATGACCGCAGGGGTAGAAGTATATGTTAAAGACCGGGGGATAGATTTACGATTGAATGAGCGGGTAAATGCAATCACCGGCAAGGATCAAGTCGATGGCGTGCTACTGTCATCCAATGACCGGATCAAAGCAGAATTAGTGATTATTTCGGCAGGAGTTCGATTGCGGAGTGAACTTGCTAAAAAAGCGGGACTCGAAATGGGAAGACTGGGATTAAAGGTCAATAGTTATCTTCAGACTTCCGACCCCGATATCTATTCCGCTGGGGATCTGATCGAGTATCCCAGCCATGTTATGGGCAAGCCTATCCTGGGACAACTCCGACCCAATGCGGTTATCGGCGGCAGAATAATAGCTAAAAATATTCTTGGATATAAAATAAAGTTTCCCCCCCTGGTTAACAGTTTCGCCACCAAGTTTTTTGACAAATCCATCGCCGGAACCGGGATTACAGAAGTCCAGGCAAAGAATGAAGGCATTGATACAGTGAGTGCTATCCAGTCTTCCACAGACAAGCATTCCATGGTATGGACAAGGAAACCCTATACGGTAAAGCTTATATTCAATAGAGAAAACGAAAAGATTATCGGTGGACAGATCGTCAGCGACAGTGAATGCCCGATAAAGCATATTGACGCCATAGCGATTGCCATAAGATCGGGTTGGACAGCACTTGATCTTACCACCCTGCGATGCGCAGGACAACCGGAATTGTCTCCGGACCCGGGAAAGGAACCCATAGCACTGGCGGCAGAAGCGGCATATATTGAGCTTCATCAGGAAAATATCTCGAGGAATTAGAAAGTGAGGGTTAATATTCAGCTCCCTCCCATTAATGTCATTACGAGGAGCGAAGCGATGAAATAATTGACAGGATTTATCTAAAAAAGCTTAAAAAGAGTAATTTACCGGAAAAATATTATAACGGAGTAAATTTATGAAAAGCTTAATAATACTTGGATCAACCGGGTCAATCGGAACACAGACATTACAGATTGTTGAGAGGTTTCCCGATAAATATAAAGTTTTGGGTTTATCCGCTAATCATTCTTGGGAATTACTTGCAAAGCAGGCGAAAAAGTTTGATGTAAAAACGGTTGCAATAGGTAATGAGAAATATATTCCAGTTCTACAAAACGCACTTGCAGGCACAGGTATCAACATACTGCAGGGTAGGGGAGGGATCGCTGAGCTTGCCGGGATGGAGGCTGATGTTGCCGTTGTCGCCCTGGTGGGAATATCCGGTCTTATCCCCACATTGAAGGCGATTGAAACAGGCAAGACAATTGCCCTTGCGAACAAGGAAACTCTTGTTGTGGGTGGAGAGTTGGTTATGAAGACCGCCAGAGAAAAGGGAGTTTCAATTCTTCCCATCGACAGCGAGCATTCCGCCATATTTCAATGCCTGAACGGTGAAGATAGAAAAGAAGTAAAAAAGATTCACCTCACATCATCGGGAGGCCCGTTCAGGAAGATTCCTTCAGGTGAACTTGCATCAAAAACCGCTTCCGACGCTCTGAAACATCCCACCTGGGACATGGGGAACAAGGTTACGATAGATTCATCAACCCTCATGAACAAAGGGTTCGAGGTTATCGAAGCCAAATGGCTGTTCGATGTTTCACCCGATATGATAAATGTGATTGTACATCCTCAATCGATCATACATTCTATGGTCGAGTTTATTGACGGCTCAATTATCGCACAGTTATCACTTCCGGACATGAGAATTCCCATTCAATACTCACTTACATATCCTGAAAGATTTCCCGCTCAATATGTAACTACTGATTTCATGAAAATCGGGAGCCTCACATTTGAAGAGCCAAGGATTGATGTGTTCAAATGCCTCCAATACGCATTTGATGCCATTAAAACAGGTGGAACAATGCCGGCGGTTTTAAACGGTGCAAATGAAGTAGCGGTTGAGTTGTTTTTACATGATAAAATAGGGTTCCTGGATATTCCACGGATCATAAGGGAAACGATGGATTCACATGAGACGATTTTATCGCCGGATCTTGAGGATCTTCTTTTGGCGGATAAATTTGCAAGAAATAAAGCATACGAAATTGCGGGTGTTAGTGTTTAGATTAAGCGTGACTTCTTCCTTACTCTTCGGATTTTCCATATAAAAAATGAAACAATAAGGATGATGAGAAGGAGTATAGATCCCCCAAAATAAAAAGTCCCGGACTTTCCCTTTTTCATACTTTTCATGACTAAATTATATTCTTCTATAAAACCCATTTTTCCACTTATATAATCCCTGGGTGTCACCATATCTTTATTATTTATATTTAAATCCGCACCGTTCTCCACGAGTATATGGATAGTCTCACTATTCCCCTTATCGGCAGCTTCATGAAGGGGAGTTATATGATTGATATCTTCTGCATTTACATCAGCCCCGTTCTTTATCAAATACTTTACAACATCATTCATTCCATTGTATGATGCCAGATGGAGGGGTGTTCTTTTTAAGTTATTTTTTACATTTACATCAGCCCCGTTCTTTATCAAATCTATTACAGCATCATTCTCGCCATGTAGTGAAGCTATATAGAGGGGTGTTCGTCCCGATTTATCTTTTACATTTACATCAGCCCCGTTCTTTATTAGATATATTACAACATCATTCATACCACGGAATGAAGCTTCATGGAGGGGTGTTTGCCCCGATTCATCCTTTTTATTCACATCTGCGCCCTTCTTTATCAAATACTTTACAACATCATTCATTCCATAGAATGATGCTATATGAAGGGGTGTTCCTCCCCATTCATCTTTTGCATTTACATCAGCCCCTTCCGATATAAGGAAAGCGGCGATTTTATTCTGACGATATCTACATGCTGAATGTAATAGTGTTTCTCCTGAATAAGATTTGCTGTCAAGTATGTTTCTGTCATTCTTAATGGACTCAGCTAATCTTTCCAGATTTCCCTCTCTGATTTCGTGTTTAATTCTTCTATAACTTTCTCTTGCCGCTCTTCCTTCGTATTTCACTTCCACCTGTGCAATTGCCTGGAATTGCAAGACAAGGATTATCATAATTGTGATTATAATTATTAATGCTTTCCTCATTCCAATCCACCCCTTTCAATAACATCCCCATCCACATTCTCCATTTCAAAATCCATCAATGAAGCGACGGTCGGAGCGATATCGACAATTGATATAGGTTTATTACTCTGCCCTTTTTTTATTCCGTTTCCCGCGAATATCAGTGGAATTGCCATGTCTCCCGGGTTGATATTTCCATGCATTGCGTTGATGGGTTTTTTGAAGAAGTGATATCCCTTATTGTAATTTGAAAATATCATAATATCCGGCGCGCCCGGATGAATATACTCTCTGTTTATCTTTCTTACAGTCTCTTCGAGATCAATATCCATGGGGTTTTCGCCAGGATATAAAGCAAATTTTCCGTCTTCACTATTTCTATAAACAATTGCCCCCAGGCGATTTCCCAGGTGTCCGGAAAATCCCCTGCAAATCGGCGACAGATTCTCCGGCGGAGGAAAATCTTTCCAGCTTCCATTGGGAGTATCTTTTAAATATAGTCCTGCCATTCCACCTTCCATCCCTATAACAACATCATTGCCAACGGATTTTCTTGTGGATATTTTAGTATATTTTGAAGATTTTCTTATTATATCGGAAATCCATTTCAATGAAATGCAATGCTCTTGATCCTGCGCAACATCCGAATGTCCATGATCACTGAATAGAACAAAGAGTGTAGTCTCCATAACAGACTTTTTTTTCAGTAAATCAGTGATTCTTTCGAGTTTGTCTTCAACTATGTGAGAGAGATACCATCGCTGACCGTCCGCGCCCCACCAGTGCCCCGCGCCGTCGGAGGGAGCGAAATAGATGAATAGGATTTCAGGTGGATCGTTTTTCTTCATTTCATTAATTAGCCTGACTGTCATGGATTCGTCGAAAACAGAGAATTGCCCCGGAAAAATATTGCCAAAAAAATACCTTATCATATCCAATGGCTTAGGGCGGATTCGTTTCTCGGCTCCCCTTGCAAACTGATGAAAAGCGACAACAGACCGCATGTTTTTTCTTCCCGCGGACTGATAAATCGTTTCGATTTCTTTGGAAAGATGCCTGTCTGCAAGTCCGGGTTTGTTTGTATTTGAAAAGAATATCCGCGGAAGCCCTATGAGTGAGTATCCATAAACATCCGCGGCGTGGAAAAAATTATCGGTATAATTATATATAGGTGGGTCCGTCTTCCCTCTGTCCATCCACATATTGGAAAGAATTCCATGATTAGCGGGATATGCCCCGGTAATCCCCGATGCCTGTGCGGCGAAAGTTATTGTGGGGAAAACCGTTGTAGCATTTGTAAACCTGAGCCCATGTCCAAACAAACGTCCGAACACAGGCAACTCTCCCGAATCAATCATTTCATAAAGGAGATCCCGCCTGCATCCATCTATATTTATCAGAACGCAATGTTTGAAAATTTTATTTGATATACTCTTTTCTTCTAACCCGGCGGCCATTCAAAATCTCTTCCGGCAAGTATGTGGAAGTGGAGGTGAAATACTGTCTGTCCCGCTCTTTTTCCACAGTTACTTACGATACGAATGCTGTCTTGGGGTATGTCATTTTCTTTGACAATATCAGAGATTTTGGACATCATATACCCGACCAAATCGGCGTCTTCATCCGTAAGATCCAGGATTGAATTAATGTGTTTTTTAGGAATAACCAGGATGTGAATTGGAGCCTGGGGATGAATATCTTGAAAAGCATATATTCTATCATCCTCGTAAACCTTTTTTGAAGGAATCTCACCTTCGAGTATTTTACAAAACAAACAGTCCATGTACATTTCCCCCTTTTTATTACTGGTTTCAACTAGTCCCTTTGAGATTCTCCATGTTTTAATAATCCCTGCGGTGAATGGTTATACTTTATTCATAAGGCAGGTGAGGACGGTACGCCACCTTGAAATAACGCTTGTGGTTTTTGAAAAAAGTATCCATGAAGCCATACCTGTTTTTATAAAGGGTCTTTCTACCCAGGAAATTCATGATATTCTTTTTATCATCACCCGTTAAAATTGTTTGTTTATAACGAATGATTAGTGAATCTTTCTTGTTAATATATTTCCGCAGATCAATTTTTTTCACTTTCCATTTCACAATTATTGAATCCTTTGGCATCATCCCGGGCGTTACCCCATGCACATAAAGGGAGATTTTCTTCGGAATATATTCCTTCTCATCTTCCCTTGCAAACTCGTTTAACTTGCGGTGGATATTCACCAGTCCTTTTGGAAGCATTCTTTGTTTTAATGCAAGCGTTAAACCATAAACTGTTATAGTTCTTTTTTTATCACGAAGGTTGACTGTGATGTATGTTGTGGGAAGGTCTTTTATCGTGAGGTTGAGGTAATTGTCATTCATATCGAAAAAGCCTTCCTGCTCAAAGAAATTCAGGAGAAACTCGATATACTTGGGGGACATTTTCGCCTCCATAAGCTGACATGTTTGATCCGGCAGGTATCTTGTATATATGACTTTGCCATTCCCATAGAGTGTGAAATCGGGGGTTTTTGTTTTGTTGTAAATATCGGAGGCTATAGCTTCCTTTGTAAACATCTGGATAACGACGTCCCTGGGCGAGTCCCTGTATGGGAGTATTTCAGAGTTTACTGAAACGGATTTCACGAAAACGAACAGGCAAAATGCAATTAATAATATCAATATCGTTTTTGATAATTTAAACTTCAATTTAAAAACCTCTCTTGATTTGTTAATATGTAACTTACAAGCTATTTTCAAAGTAAGATGCTTATTTCCTGTTGATTTAAAGTAAAAACACCACCTATATATAAGAAAAAGGATATAGTTCCGGTATGGGGAAACTTTTATTTAAATGACAACATTCCCGCAATTCTTTGTGTAAATCCTGTTGTTATTAACCTCTGTGGTCTTTGCGGTGAAAATTAATGTCATCAATAACTGGAAATAACTTATTAACAGGGGGGAAAACTGTGATACCGATAGCGATATTGGCGATTCTGATATTAGTTGTTCTTATTCTCTATCTCTGCAGGGGATTCCTGATTGCACGCTTACTTGGGTTGCCGCCGCCACAGAACAAGGTTAGTGTTACAAAAGATATAAAAATAGCAATGCCCGACGGCGCAGAGCTTATGACAGACCACTACGCCCCAAAAGGAGAGGTGCCCTGTCCAACCATACTCATCAGGACACCTTATGGAAAAAGTGGACTCTCAGTCTTTGTCTATCGTTTCGCCGAGAGGGGCTACCATATTATTGTCCAGGATGTGCGAGGCCGCTTTGACTCCGGGGGTACATACAGCCCTGAGATTAATGAAGCCGTGGACGGCAAAGCCACATTAGACTGGATCGCCAAACAGCCCTGGTTCAACGGAGCGCTCGGAACCTGGGGCTTGAGTTATCTCGGCTATGTTCAATGGGCGATCACCGGAGATGCTCCCCCTTTCTTGAAAGCAATGGTCCCGATTATGTCCTCTCCCCAGCATTTCAGCCATACACACCCGGAGGGTGCATTTGCCCTTGAGTTGAGGCTATACTGGATACTCGCCCTTAAGCTCAAGGAAGAATGGTACAAGCTGTCATTCATGGAGAAAATTATGAGAATGTCGTCCACACTTTCCGGGAAAGAATTCGAAAAGGCAAAGCAGGCTTTCATGCACCTCCCACTATTGGAGGCTGATGTGGAAATAACAGGGGAGGAAGTCCCCATTTATCGTGAGATGATTTCAAACACAAACCCGGATCTGCCATACTGGAGAGAAAGAGATCACAGCGCAAATGTTTCTCAGATTAACGCGCCTGTTTTCCTCATCGGGGGTTGGTATGACATTATTCTGCGATGCGTCCTCGATAACTATGCCACCTTGAAAGCCGCCGGAAAAAATCCATATATCACAATCGGCCCCTGGACTCACTCCCAGCCACAACCCACAATAGTCGGATTGAAAGACGGATTGATCTGGTTTGATGCGCATCTGAAAGGGGACCGGAGCCGATTGCGGGGCAAGCCTGTGCGGATTAATGTAATGGGCGTAAATGAATGGCGTGAAATGGATGAATGGCCGCCGAAATCGCAAAAAACTCAGTATTTTCTCCATTCCGATGCAAAATTGCTTCCGGAAGAGCCTTCATCGGAATCAGTCCCGGACAGTTACAAATATGATCCTGCCGATCCAACCCCGTCGATCGGGGGAGCACTCATCGAGATGAAGGGTGGGGGACCGAAAGATAACAGTGAGCTTGAAGCCCGCTCCGATGTTCTTTGCTATACAACTCCACCGCTTGAGGAGGATCTGGAAGTCATCGGGTTTGTAAGTCTGAATCTATTTGTCCGCTCAAGCTTGCCCCATACCGATTTCTTCGGCAGGCTTTGCGATGTGGACCCGAAGGGTCGATCAATTAATGTCTGTGACGGATTATGTCGGATTGAGCCCGGCAAGGGTGAACCTCAAGAGGACGGCAGTCTGAAGATTGAAGTGGATATGTGGGCGACGGCATACCGTTTCCGAAAGGGCAACAGCCTGAGGCTTCAGGTATCATCGGGAGCACACCCCAGATGGAGCCGGAATCTCGGAACAGGTGAACCTGTCCCCACCGGAACGCGAATGGAAGTAGCCGAGCAGACCATCTATCACGATGCAGAGCACGCCTCGGCGCTGATACTACCGGTAACGTAGCGATCCACGTAGCGCGGGTCTTTAGACCCGCTGAAATATTAGAATAGACGGCAAACCTGAAGGTTTGAGCTACAAGGCTTGAGCTACGTTGTTGTTTGGTCTGCAATCCGTTCTCCATTTTCCCGGTTTCCTGATTTCCTAAGCGGAATAAAAACTCCTATCTTCCTAGCCGAAGGAGTTTTTCGTTCAAAATCTTCAGATCCGATTCCTCGATTTTTTCCTTTTCATACCGAATATGCCAATATGCAAGGATAAACTCTCGGCAATTTTTCAGTATTTCTTCCTCGATTTCTTTATCCCCCAGGAAATCTGCGAATTCCATGAGGGTAAGGTGAAGTGGTCTTTTTATTTGCATTTTTTCTATTTTTTTGTCAAATTCATCTAACAAGAGCCAAGCTTGCTCCGCGTTCTCGCTTTCCGGGATCATTCCAGATTTTGTTTTCCCCGGGCTGATTCTCATGAAAAGTCTGAATATTCTTTTTCTTAACACAATGAGTCCGATAATGATAACGATGAGGATTACAAAGGACAGGAAGTATTTCTGATTTATGAGGGTTTTCAGGGATGTAACAACCTCGGACAGGAGCTTTTTATATTCCCCTGATTTGAAGTAATATTGCAAAAGTCCCGCTTTCATTTGTATAAAATCCATCCAGTCGGTTTTCGTGGTTCCGATTCCTCCGCCGGGTCTGGATGACGGGGGCGTGGGGTCAAATTCCATCCATCCTTTTTCCGGTATATATGCAATTACCCATGCGTGGGCGTCCTTTTCCCTTGCCACATAATAATCCCCCGGCATTCTCTTCTCATGTGCAATATACCCGACGACATACCGTGAGGGAATGTCAATGGAGCGGAGCAGAAGCACCATAGCGGAAGCGAAATATTCACAATGGGCATCCCGTTTATATTGCAGGAATTCCATTATGGGATCCATCCCTCTTTTCTCAAGCTTTATCCCGGTTTTGTATTTAAAATTTTTCTGCAGGTACTGTTCAATGGCAAATATCTTTCCAATCCTTGATTTTCTTCCTTTTGTTACTTCTTCTGCAATTTCTTTTAAATCGCCCCGCATCTCATCCGGCACAATCATATCTTCTCTTGTATTTTCGTTGATGTCGGTTGGAATTTTTCGCATCGAATTTGGAGATAAAGCGGCATAATTATCCACAGGCACGCCGGGGCATTCAACATTACCCAGGGAGTCTTTCTTCAGGAAACCTGTTTTTAGCGATGCGAATCCGGATCCACGCGGAAGATAAAGGAGGTTATTTCTTCTAAGGGACACAAAATATGTGCCCAAATTCCAGGAATAATCGGGAATGTTTGCAAGCTTTTCCGGGGGAGCAAGGGGGAAAATGGGATTGTTTCCCGGAATAATTTCCCTGTTAATTCCCTCCGGCAGGGAATCCCCGGCTGTCATTTCTTCATATTTCGACTGAGTTGTCCAGGCGCCTTTTCCATATCTGTTATAAACACGCCCTCTTAATACCGATATATTTCCCTTACTCAAAATCCTTATTACTACTCGTTTCGATTGGAGCATATCCTCCATGGTGCCAAGTTGAGATGAAGAAGAGAACGAAGCTGGAGACATAACCATATTCATTTTTTTCATCAAGTATTGCAGCGCGGTGCCTTCATAGTTCTTTGTAACTACACCCACAACCAGGCTTACAATTAAAACCGTAATGATACTTATTAATAACGGAGCGGATTTAAACTTAATAAACGGGGTGTCGGACTCAACTTTGTAATACGAAAGTTTCATAATATCAATGAAGTAAAATATGGAAGCAATCGCGAACATACAGAACAGGACACCATTGATAATATTCACCCTCCACGGGGAAAGAACCGATGAGAAGACCACGATAATAATCGAAGACACATATGCAAGGTAAAGCTCACTGGTTTTTTTCACCTTATAGACTGTAACAAGAATCATAAAATAGAGCATGAACGCCAGAAAATTAATAAGCAAGCCAAGCATATTCGCCTTGCTGAAATCATGGAATATCTGTCCCCATTGAAAGACTATAAGAAAAACAAGAGAGAGGGAAAAAGGAACAAGAATCTCAAGGAATCTTGGAATACGGACTCTGAATTTCACTAATTTTGAAAGAAAAAGCAAAGCCGGGAATATAAATGCAAGGATGTAGAACTTTGTATTGATCGCAAACAATATCGAAGCAATACTGAAGACAACGAGACCCCAGAACGGTGTATCCGTATGCTTTTGCTTTAAATAATCCTTCTCGTACCGGTGCATATTTTTTCTCGTCTTTCATGACATTTTTTATAAGAAAATCGCTAAAGGTAATCAAACCCTCTCTTGATCGATTCCGAATCCAGAACCTGCACGGATCCGAATACTCCCTCAATGTAGCCTATGTCAATATCTTCTTTCCTGTTCGAAACCAGGAAAACTTTCATTTCCACTCCCATCTCTTTTAATCTCAGGAGGAATTCCTTTCTCTCCTCGTCCCATCCCAGGAGGAGGACAACCACCGCGGAGATTCTTGATAAATCATCCATAAGCAATGGTTCAATCTCGCCATAAGGTTTTTTGCGGCAGACATCTAAACAGGCAAGGATATCCAATATCTGGTCGAGATACGCAAGCGCCCTGCCTGCCTGAAGATAATAGATGTTCGGCCCGGCGGCAATGAGGTCTATGATATATTCCTGCCTTTCCAGGTAATCGGATATGGATGCGGCAAGTGATAGCGAGGATTCCATCGCCTCATAGTCGATATCGGGTGAATTATCCGGGATATATGTGTCAATCAAAAGAGCGAGCCTGCAGTAATACTCTTCCTGGAAGACTTTTACAATAGGCTTGTTGAGTCTTGCCCATGATTTCCAATGGATATGACGAAGTGAATCGCCGTCCCGGAATTCCCTTGTTCCCACAAATTCCGTAGATTCACCGATGTTGGAGGCGAGTGCTATTCCTCCAGGCTGCAGTTTTCTGCTAACGGGGATATTGAACCCGATCAGTGGCTTGAATTGCGGATAGACCAGGATTCTTCTCTCCTTTTTATACCGGTATCCCCATTTCATCACGCCCAGGGGAAAAGGTGAATCCACCCGCAGAGATTTTAGCCTGTAGTCGCCCCTTTTTTGGGCAATGAGATTAAGTCTGAATTTTATCTTTCCGCCTTTTTTCAGTATAGGTAACATGATTCCCTGATCCTGCTCCTGGACAATCATCGGGTGGAGTTTCACTTCCCTGAAAAATGTGAAATAAGCATTTTTGTTCGAGATGTTTTTTATGATTATCTCCTCCGCCACCGAGGATCCCGATGAAGTTCTCGTGGGAGTGGTTATGGTTATATCAAGGCGTGGTCTTAATATTCTCTCAAGAAACGGGGACATGATGAATACGACCATCAGGAAGAGGACAAGTGAATAGAGCAGAAAAGTACCGTAAAATACTACACTGCTTAAAAGTCCAAAGACAAGCCCCATTATGAACAGGTATCTGCCTGTATATGTGAGGCGATAAACATAGAACTCCCGGAGGAATGCGATTATAATTGATTTGAATTTTCTTTTTTTATTGTTTTTGTTAAACATCTTCATTTTTCGTTTCTATTCACTGCAAAGACCACAAAGGATAACGGAGGACGGATAGCGGATGCCGGATTGTGGATCCCATTTCTCACTTTCCGTTTCTAATTATTGCATTCTTTGTGGTTTATTTAAAATTACTCCTTATATACTCTCGTGAATTTATTTTGACATCATCTATAACCTCAAAATCTGGAAGCCTCTGAAGAGGCTAAGACGGCGTGGCTAAGCCATTCTCCTTCCACCACAATAAATTGTGGTGTTGTTCTAAGAAGTCAATTGTGGTGTTGTTCTATACTCTCGTGATTCTCTTTTGACATCTTCTAAATCCTTCTGGAATGCCGGGGGCAGTTGCCTCTCGGCTACCCACTTAATGACGATTTATTTTCATGAGAGCATAATAGAGTTGAGATAAGCAGAATCTCATGATTTCTTATTCGATAATATCAAGTTTATCTTTTAAATCCCGGATGTCATCTTCCTCCACATTTTCCCTCGCATAGCGTAAATTACAGTATGATTTCAGGAACAACCTGCATTTCTCCATTTCCTCTTCTCCAATATTATTGTCGCCCAAAAAGCTTATTAATTCCGTCAGTGTAAGGTTTTTGGGACGGAGAATACGACGTTTTTCAAGGTATTCATCGAATCGGGAGATAATATGTCGAAATTTCACTTCAATTTCATCTTCCTGTTTAAATGAATCCTGCGATTCGCTTTTTCTCAGAAAGGAAATGATCCCGAGAATTCTTTTCCTCCCGATTAATATTATAGCAAAAAGCACAAAAATTATTATCATATTTCTGGAAGCAGGATTTTTCAGAAGCTCGGTGGAAAGCGAAAGAATCTCGGAGAAGAACATTCGTATGGAGCCTGATCGCAAGGATAAAAAAAGTGAATAGAATTTTGTGTAAAGGAAGTCAATCCAGTCATTTTTTGGTGAATTATCACCATAGCCTGGCATGGACGTCGGGGGAGTGGGATCGAATTCTACCCATCCCTTTGCCGGTAAATATGCAAGAACCCAGGCGTGGGCATCTTTTGCACGCACAACATAGTATCTCCCCGGGAGCTTGTATTCATGCACGATGAATCCGACAACATACCTGGACGGAATGTCGATTGAGCGAAGCATAAGCACCATTGCCGAGGCAAAATATTCACAATGCGCCGATCTTTTATGGACCAGAAACTCTTTCACGGGATCCATTCCCTTTTTAGTGAGCTTTATTCCCCTTTTGTATTTGTAATTCTCCTGCAGGTATCTCTCCACACTAAATATTTTCTGAAGCCGGGTTTTATCTCCCTGTGTAATATCAAGGGCAATATCCCTCACTTCCGGGAAAAGCTCATCGGGGACGGACAAGTCATACGAATCGGGAGCCCCGCCGGGAATGCCTGATGATGTCGGAGATTCACCCGGTTTTATAATATTATATCCGCTCACCGATCCTTCCGCAATCTCGATATTCCCCTTGCTGTCTTCTGATAAGACAGGTGAGTTTATAGAAATACATCCGTTTTTTTCTGGTAGAAAGACAATATTGTTTCCCTGAAGAAAAATCATGTAACGGGATACGGAGAAAATGCCTGGATCCTGAGTCTTCATGGTTTCTTGTCGGAATGGGGCGAAAATATTCTCATATAAACCTTCCGATCGCGCTTTTTTCACAATATTCGAGTCGGCGGGTAACGGGGAAATCTGCATTCTTTTCGAGTTTATCTTCCACCGGCCTTTTTTATACTTGTTATAGATTCTGCCCCGGACATTTGAGATATTTCCCTTTTCGAATATCCTCATTACAACCTTGCGGGATTGGAACATGTTTTCCATTCTGCCCAGGTATGTCGTTGACGGAAATATGGATGAGGGAAGCATTCTGCCAAGGCGTGAAAGGTAACTCTCTATTCTTGACTCGAATCTTTTTGCCGATCTTCCCAGAAAGAAAATTGCAAATATAAGAACGGGAAGGAGGATTATGAGGGGAATCACTCTGTATTTTTTGAAAAGCGTTTTGGAATTAGCTATGGGATATGCCAGCAAAGAAAGATCGATAAACAGGAAGATTGATGAAAGCATGTATAGCGAAAGAAAAAGAACATTCAACATCTGACTCATATCCACCGGGTAAGAGGAAATGAACACGATGAGAAAAGACAGCAGGTAAGTGATGTATATCTCAAACCTGCTTTTCATCTTGTAGCATTTAAGCAAAATCAGGAGCGCAAGGAAATTCGCAAGCTCATAAAAAAAGTAATTTCCAAGTGTACTTATGGAATAATTATACGGAACCGGCAGGATAACTCCCATGATTATTGCAACGACAAGAAAAGCAACCGCAATCAAAGCTTCAATCCCAAGGCCTATTTTAACCCGCCATTTCAGAAAAAATGAGAGGACCACAAGTGGGAGAACAACCATCATCAAGTATGCTTTGAAATTTATTCCCAACATTAACAGGGCGACAATAACCGCAATAAGCCCCCAAGTGGGAATATCGGCACTTACCGGGGGATCCTTTTCCCGGATATAATTGTCTATTCCGGTAAGAATATTTTGTTTTCCGGTATCAGATGATTTCATATTATTCAGGTTATATTCAAATGAAAAAATTGGAATTATTCACCGCAGAGGACGCAGAGTTTTTAATGAAGTAAACACTCTTAATCTTTATTGATTTCATGAAAAAGGGGCTGAATAGTTATAAGAATTATTCCTATGAGTAATAATACATCGAAATCATCAATAAACCTTTTGTTTTCTCTGTGTTCTCCGTGACTCCGTGGTAAAAAAATCCGCCCTCAATATCTCAATTTCTCAGGCGTAATGAATTACTTACAACCGATACCGACGAGAACGCCATTGCCATCGAGGCGAACACCGGTTGCAGAAGGATCCCGAAGAACGGATACAAAACACCGGCCGCTATGGGAATACCGATAACATTATAAACAAACGCCCAGAAGAAATTCTGGTATATGATTGCGACGGTCTTCTTGCTCAATTTTATCGCCTGTACCACTTTCAATGGATCATCCTGAATAAGAGTAATATCAGAAGCTTCTATGGCAATATCGGATCCCGCGCCCATGGAAATTCCCACATCAGCCTGCACCAGGGCGGGGGCATCATTCACGCCGTCGCCGACCATCGCCACCACATGCCCCTCTTCCTGTAATTTCTTGATCGATTCTGCTTTTTGATCAGGGAGAACCTCCGCAATCACCCTGTCAATCCCCAATCCCGATGCTATTGAGTGCGCGGTTTTTTCCGTGTCGCCGGTCAACATCACAACTTCAATCCCCATGTCTTTAAGCATCCTGACAGCTTCCCCCGATGATTTACGAGGCGTGTCGGAAATAGCGATTACACCCGAGAAAAGACCGTCAGAGGCAACATATATCAATGTTTTTCCATCGTTCTCAAGGGATTCAATCCTGTCGTCAAACACATTGGTTTCTATCCCTTTTTCATTCATAAATGCCTGTTTTCCAACCAGAATATTCCTGCCGTCTATATTGCCCTCAACTCCCTTTCCGGGGACGGATTCAAAATTGGTAACATTTGAAAAATTAATGGAGTTTTCATTTGCAAATTGGACTATAGCTTCTCCCAGGGGATGCTCCGACAACTTCTCTATGGATGCAGTCAGTTGAAGAAGCTTGTCTTTATCTCCATCAACGGGAAATACCCCGACAACTTCAGGTTTGCCCATTGTCAATGTCCCGGTTTTATCAAATACAACCGTATCAATCTTGCCCGATCTCTCCAGACTTTCGCCTCCCCTTATGAGTATGCCGTTTTGCGCTCCATTGCCCGTGCCGACCATAATGGCCGTGGGAGTGGCAAGCCCAAGGGCGCAGGGGCATGCAATTATAAGAACCGATATGAAACTCATAAGGGCAAGAGTCAAAACAGGCTTGGGTCCGAATATCATCCAGACGATAAATGTAATAATAGCCAGTACTATAACGGTGGGGACGAAATATGACGCAATTACATCAGCTATCCTCTGGATGGGAGCTTTTTTGGATTGAGCTTCTTCAACTATTTTTATAATTTGTGAAAGGGCGGTATCTTTCCCCACTCTGGTTGCCCGGAACCTGAAACTTCCCGATTTGTTTATAGTTGCGCCTATCACTTCATCTCCGATGCCTTTGTCAACAGGTATCGATTCGCCGGTAAGCATCGACTCGTCTATGGATGAATTACCGCTGATTATAGCACCATCAACAGGAATCTTATCTCCCGGACGGACTATTATGACATCGCCCGGTTCAACATCTTTAACAGGTATGTCCATCTCCTCATCATTGCGAATTATCCGGGCAGAGTCAGGTTTTAGATCCATCAGCTTCAATATCGCCTCCGATGTTTTTCCCTTTGCCCGCGCTTCAAGCATCTTGCCAAGGAGTATTAGGGTGATTATCATAACAGCAGTGTCAAAATAAACATGCACTTCCATGCCCGTTGATGTGATGAACTGAGGGTAAACAGTTACAACAACGCTATACAAATATGCCGAGAATGTTCCCACCGCCACGAGGGTGTTCATGTCCGCGCTAAAGTGTTTCGCGGATTTTATAGCACCGATATAAAACTGCGACCCGGCTATGAATAAAACCGGTGTTGCAAGCACAAGGAGTATGTAATGCCGTATCCATGCCGGTATTACATTGATAAAAGGGAATAACCCCGGCATACTGCCGATGAATATGATAACTGACATTATGAGGGAGAAAATGAATTTATTGCGAAGCTTTTCAATCTCTTCTTCTTTTTTCTTCATCAGGTCTTCCGGGGTGGACACCTGCCCTTTTTCCTCACCCACTTCATCTTCATGCTCAACTTCACCGGGTTCGTATCCTGAATCGGTTATCATCTTTTTTATTGCATTTATTTCGCTGATTTTGGGATCAAAAATAATTGACGCTTTTTCCGTCGCCAGGTTCACGGATACCGATTTGACACCGTCAACTCCGTCGATGGCATCTTCAACCCTTTTAACACAGGAAGCACAGGACATGCCTGATATAGGTATTGTGATATTATTG
This sequence comes from Vulcanimicrobiota bacterium, assembly GCA_021107945.1. Lineage (GTDB taxonomy): Bacteria > Vulcanimicrobiota > JAJTBE01 > JAJTBE01 > JAJTBE01 > JAIORV01. The sequence continues at coordinate 44,079 of JAIORV010000081.1, forward strand.
TAATCCGTTTTCCCGGTAAAAGTTTTTTTATTATCAATATTAGCTTTCATTATAATCGCATCTCCATTTACATAAACAGTTTTCACAGGTATATCATTCCATTTCCAATGATTGATTAAAATTTTTTCAACTATTCACCGCAGAGGACGCGGAGGACGCAGAGTTTTAAATGAAAAAGAAATTTTACAAATCGGAAATACGACCGTTGGTCTATCAATCCCTTGAACCCTCTGTGGTCTTTGCGGTGAGAAGAACTGTCATCAAAGATTAGCCTGCAGTGAGAGGTATTAAGAGTTATAAAAATCCGGTTCCTCAAAGGGATAATCATCGTTTTAAAAAATAAATAATAGATGAACGAAAAGAATCTTAAAATGATCCTGAAAAAAGAAGACCTCTCGATATTAATTGCACGGATTGATCACGTGGGGGATACTCTTTTATATACTCCAGCTCTTTCTGCGTTGAGAATGAAATATCCCGACGCTAATATTACAGTGCTGTCAAGCCCCCTTACTCATGAGGTGCTCCGGGGGAATACGGATATCGATGAGATTATCTGTTATAATGAAGCTTCCGGGGAATTTTATGACAATATTAGATCCCGTAAATTTGATGTAATCCTGAATTTTTCAGCGGCAGTCAAGGATTTTATTGAAGCTTATAAATACGGCGGAAGGTTCAGAATCGCCCCGTTGTATAAAAATATGCTGGTATCACAGGTTGTGGGAAGGATACTTCTTCACAGGGCGATAATATGCGAGGATGATCCCGGTGCATATATGAATAATCCCGATTCAACAACACTTCTTCATGAGGTTGAGCAAAACGGGAAAGTTGTATCTCATCTATATGCGGATCCTGTCGATACTTCCCTGGTACTCCCCGTTTTTCCCGAAGACGAGTCATTTGCCGATGATTTTATTCATAACAAGATCAAGATTCCAGGAGACGGAAAAATAATAGCGTTGCAAATATCAGACAGGTGGTTTTATGAAGGGTACAGGGAAGAGGGACAGGCGAACCTCATCAGAGAGTTAAACAGTAAATTCCCTGACTGTACTATTTTATGCCTTTCTTATCCCGGAGTGGAATCGATTGCTAATAAAGTGATGAAAAGTATTGCCGAGTGCTTTAATTGCAAAATTGATGAGAAGAAAGAAGAAATAAAGATAACGGGCAGTGACAAAACTGCACTCTTCTCTTTTACAAGTATAAGCGCCAGCTCAAATTTAAAAATATGCTTCGCTTCAAACATTCCTATGAAGAAATATACATCCATATTGAAACGATGCGAGATGCTTGTAACAATGCACTCCGGCGCCACGCATATATCTGCCGCAGCAGGACTTCCGTCGGTGGTTGTTTTTAATCATGATTATTTCGAGTATTTCTCATACAGGGAGAGACCCTGGAAAGTGGAATTCAGGGCGGTGAAAAAGAAACATAACGACAATGATTTCCATGAATTACAGGATAAAGGAAAAAAACGCTCTGTTGAGGGAAATATTGAAGATATTATTAATGCATGCAAAGTTTTGCTGTAATCAGAAGTTACACAAAATTAAGAGTAAGTCCCGTTATTCTGAGCGGATCAAGAATGAGTTGCTTTAATCTAACGACTTCCTCAAAAAAAGAATAAGGAAGATGGAAAAAGGAATAAGGATAAAGAATCTCACTCCCATTTCTCTTTTCTTTTGTCCATTATCCTTTAGCGAAAAATCTCAACCCAAACGGTATAGAGGAGGCAAGTTTTGAAAGGAATGAGGATTATTTTGAAGTAGAACCCCGGAGAGGAGATCCTTCGCTTTGTATCATATCGGAAGAATGCAAAACTCGCTCTTGCCAAGGATTCATTCATTTAAGTAAACTGATCGTATTCCACTCAGAGCCTGTCCTTGAACGAAGTGAAGGAATGACAGCCCGCGAGGGATTAACATAACGAAGAATCATAAAGAGATTGGTGAAGAGGTTTTTAACTGAGGTCTTCTTCTGTCCTCTATGTTCGTGGCAAGATGCCGGTCCTACAGGGATGAGGACTGAATACTTACCATGAGATTAACCCCCAACTTCAGTTGGGGGCAAAAAAAGACAACCCCTCCTCTTTGAGGTTTAGCCGTTTAAACGGCTTCCTACTGGGAATTTGGCATGGGAAAATTATGAAACTAAACCCCCGGCTGAAGCCCTAATCCTTCATGACATCTCCTCAACCTCCGATGGGGACTGGATTTCAGAGGACAGGAGATGTCCCGGGATAAGGTCTTCAAGCTCCGTTGCTTTGCCTCGGGCCTCCGGCTTAGAAGTTTTTCTTGTGTGTTCTTATTTCCACCACATCATTAACCTTCAGAATCTGGAAGCCTCTAAAGAGGCTAAGACGGCGTGGTTAAGCCATTCTCTCTCCACCACAATAAATTGTGGTGTTGTTCTAAAAAACAATTGCGATGTTATTCAAAAATTAATAGTTGCATTATTGTCAATGCACTCTAAATATCACATCCATTTCCATGTAAATGTATATAAAGATTAGGGCTGAAGCCGGGGGATAATCTCATGGGTGGCTTTGGGACAATCTCTTGGATGGCATTTGGGATAATCTCTTGGATAGTATTCTGGATTATGTTGCTTAGGCAGGAGTTATACCAAATGAAGAGTGAGTCCTATCATTCTGAATATGTTAACATTGTAATAGAGTATGTTAACATACTAAGGATGACAAGCCCCGCCAGGATAACGCTGACAAAACATGTAAGTCCTGAAAATGATATGGGTGCACATGTTTCCTGTCAAAAATATTTATTACTATTCAGATCCCACCACCATGTCATTCTTTCACGAAGCTTGCCCTCGAGCGGAGCGAAGGATCTCCCGCAAGAGAGTCGCCCACGCTGTCATCCTGAGCGGAAAAAGATCATCTTACTTTATTCGATCAATCCCG